>NZ_CP039934.1:1006028-1312792 GCF_009792295.1 Myroides fluvii
CTTGAGTTATGGCATTAAACTATTGGATTACACTAATTTGATTTTGGCTTCACTTTCAGGGACTCTAGCCATAGGCTATTCTATTTTCACCAATTCGAGTTGGAGAGAATTCTTATTCTTGTTGGGCAGTACAATTATTGTTTTATTTGTTTTTATGTTATTGTATAAACAAACCATTAACACCCGAAATTACAACCTTCGAATGTACGCTACAATTAGTGCTCTTGTTTTAATCGTTCTATTAATTCCCTCGGAAAATTGGACGTTAAAAACCTTAATTGGCTTATCTACGTTAACGGTTATTACTCGTTTCATCAAAGATTACCAAGGATCGTTTTTTAAAGTTTACAATCCTAATCCTCTAATAAAAGAATAAAAAAAATATGGAAGGGGACACCTTCCATATTTCTATTAGCACTTACAAAATTACATACATCTTTAAATCATACTAAAGTAGTCTAATTTATTCGTTGTGTGTTCGCCAAAGGAACGCAAAATACTTGCGTATGCTACTAAAATAAAATAAACTTATCAACAATGTTATCACCAATTGCGCTTTCTTTAAGAAAAGATTAAGAACGGTAATAGTATTGATTGATGCTCTCGATAATTTCTTTTCTAGCCTGCACACTAATATAATCTTCATCGATTGGCGCACTAAACATAAACATCGGATTAGCAGGGAATTCACTTGTTGAACGAAACAGTAAAAAATAACTTTTACTCGATTTTCCGGCTTGCATCCATTCCTCTAATTTATAGTAATCTGGTATAGATCTCCTTTCCCTTACAACAATTAAAACGTCTTGAATTTCCGTCCAAGACAAGGATTTCTCTTTAAACAAGCTTTTATAGCTTACTCCTTTTTCGTCAATCGTCACTTTCATAAAGAGCACTTTATACAAAAAGACCAAAAACAAAAAGAACAACAAGACCGCTACAAGCTTAATGATACCCGAAGCGACCAAGAGGAAAAAGATTCCCGTTGACAAAAATGGACCTAGACACAGCACTAAAAGCAGTGCGCTACTACTTGTGTTATAATAATTAAATTTCATCTATTTTTTTAAAATTTAGAAGCAATTGCTTGTGCAGCTAAGAACCCCGTAGTCCAAGCATTTTGAAAATTAAAACCCCCTGTTATTGCGTCTATATTTAGTATTTCACCTGCAAAATACAAATGAGAACAAACTTTGCTTTCCATGGTTTTAAAATTTACATCGCGTAAATCAATTCCACCAGCCGTTACAAATTCTTCTTTAAAGGTACTCTTTCCATTCACTTGATAATCTCCTTCTTGCAGTTGCATTATTAACGCTTGCATTTGTTTGTTTGTTAAGTCGGCCCAAGTAATGGTTTCACTAATACCTGCTGCAACAACTAAACGTTCCCATAAACGCATAGGAAAATCAAATAGCCCTCGTTTTAAAACAATTTTCTTAGCATGCTCTTGTTTTAGTTCTTTCAACACATCAAACAACTCTTCTTTTTCAAACTGAGGCAGCCAGTTAACCAAAATATGGAATTGATACTTTTTCTCTGCTAAAATACGAGCTCCCCAAGCAGATAATCGCAAAATTCCAGGCCCACTCATTCCCCAATGGGTAATTAACAACGGGCCGGTAGCTTCTAATTTTGTTCCTTTTACTTTTATATGTGCTGCAGTTGAAACTCCCATCAAATCTTTGATGCGTTTATCTTTTATATTAAAGGTAAATAACGAAGGAACAGGTTCTACCAAACGATGTCCTAGATCGCGCATAAGTTCACCTATTTTAGGATTACTTCCCGTAGTAAAAACCAATTCAGTACAGGTCATATTTTCTTTTGTCGTATCCAGCTTCCATCCGTTATCACTTTGATAAACCCCTTGCACGCTAACGCCTTGAAGAACGTCAATTTTAAATTTTGCTGTTGCTTGAAGAAAACAATCAATAATCGTTTGAGACGAATCTGTTATGGGAAACATACGTCCATCCTCCTCAATTTTTAATTCTACACCGTATTTCTCGAACCATGCTATCGTATCTCCGCAACAAAATTGATGAAAAGGTCCCAACAATTCTTTCGCTCCTCTAGGGTAAAATTGCACCAGTTCTCTAGGATCAAAGCACGCATGCGTAACATTACAACGCCCTCCACCAGAAATCCTCACTTTTGACAACACTTCTTTTCCACGTTCTACAATAGCAATTCTCAATTTCGAATGGCGTTCACTAATATTGATTGCCGTAAAAAAACCAGCAGCCCCTCCTCCTACAATGATAACATCATAATGCATAAAACACTTGTTTAGTCATTAAGTAAAGATCTCTTTTTTTATTCTATTTGAAACTTTTATCTTTACAGCCACAAAGATACTTACTTACAATCGCATCCTTATCATTGTAAAATTAAGATTATGAAAAAATTGCCCTTTTTATTCCTGATTGTTTTATTTGCTATGTGTAAATCCGTTCCATCAGGGAGTAGTTCAAGTAACAGTAACAACAACAGTAGTAGCAACACATCTAAAGATTTGTCTATTGAAGATCGCTTAGAAGAAATAAAAGAAGAAAATCGATTACCCGAAGCCAAAGATGTTATTGATTTGCCTTCCTATGCTCAAGTAAGGGATGATTTTCGATCTGTTTCAGACAAGACGAAAGAGTCCTATTTACAAGGCATGCAAGCGACAGAAGCTAAATACTGTGTCGTTATCTTGACTCAAGGATTCAAAGGAGAGAATATTGTTGTTAAAAATAGCAACAAAACATTCTTCAGAGGCATGACGATGAGTGATTTATCCAACGGGATTGCAAAATCTGTTCGCGTTGACAATACCGATGACTTTACCATTGTAGATACCTATACCAATAGCGAGGTAACGATTGAAAGTGATCACGCTAAGATGTTTAAGTTTATCTACATCATGAAAAACAGTAGCAAAGACAATCCTTTTAAGGTGACCTTCAGCAACACACTGAGACCCGTTCGCTAATGGAAACACGAGATACAATTTTACGACTCATACAAAAAACGGCTCTTATTCTAAGGGCCTTTTTTAATCAATTACCTCCTGATGACACTAATGAGCAAGCTATTCAAGATTTTTCCTCAAACTTGAAAGAACAAACTTCCGTTGACTTAGACGTATTACTGTCCCTAACTACACCCCAACAAGTAAATGATTTCTTTGCTATACATCCTTCTTTTGATACTGCCAATCAGGAAGAGCTCGCTGATTTACTCGTTGGTTTGGCCGCGCGAACAACAGCAGTACATACCCGTATAGCATACAAGGAAACAGCTTTACTGCTCTATGTAACAATTAATGAGCTTACGCAAACCCATGATTGGACGAGACAAGAAAAAATCAACCGCTTACGTATAAACAATTAAAAGAAAAGCCACTTTTTCTTCTTTTTCACAATAATTCCTCCTGTAGTGATTATCGTCTTCTCGTCATCCAAGATACTCCTTAACCGTATCACCAATGGCTTTTCAAAATCTTTAATCTTTTTAATATAATCTTCTGTTCCAAAAAAACTAAAGTACAACTCAACATCATTAATTTCCTCCGGAATTTCAATTGCAAATTGCCCATCAAAATTCGCAGCTACCCCATGTTCTGTTCCCTTAATTATAACAATTGCACCAGCCAATCCTAATCCTTCTTCATCGATTACTTGCCCTGTTACCATGCGTTTCAACGGTTGGGTTGGAAGAACTGTTACTTCAAGATTTTCACTACTATCGCCTTTTTGTTGCTCACTTTGTTCTACAGGGTCTTGAGTCTGACCTTGCACACTTGTTGCTGTGGTTAAAACCAATAAATTAATTGTAGCTGCAACAAGACCACGCAGACCAATTCCACGATTCGCAGTTGATTCATTCAACTCTATATCTAAATATTTTGCAGGAACTCGTCCACAAATTTCCCCTTCTTTTTTAATCTGTTGAATCAACTCTTGTTCAGTATACGCTGAAAAATCATAGATTTCCTTTTCACAAACCGCACAGAATCTTCCTTTTTCTACAGGAGTCATTTGATTCCAATCTTCGGAACATGGTTCAGGTATTTGAATAATATAATTAGCCATCTAAAAAGGATTTACTTAAAAACTACTATCATACTTTACGCTTCACTAATCGCGTACCTTCTTTATTTTGCACAATGTCAAAAACACCTAAAACCACTTTTTTATTTTGAGCATCTTGACACATTCCACTTTGGTGCAAACGATGCAGTGTGAGTTTCACCGTGTTTTTATCTAGGTATTCATAGGTTCCATCTGTCGTTGTAAAACAATCATTTCCGCAAGGTGCTGTATAATAGCTTTGAAACGTATCATCTTCCGAAAAAACAACAAAACTACCATAACGTTCCATCTTGGAAGCCTCTTCGGTTGTGTTTGCAGGAGTTAACACATAGTATTCTTGTATGTTGTACGTAAATACCGCATTGGTCTTCCATGTACCAGCTAGCGCTTGAGCCTGTGCAAAATACCCACTAAAAAAGACCAATAGTAAATGAAGAATTCTCATGTTTTTTGTTTTAAATTTCAACTTTTTCCTTACTCCAAGCAACCACTTGAATGCCATCGGAATAATTTGGAGCAAGCACCTTGTCTTCCGTCAGTTTCAGTGATCCAAATATATAATCCACTTTCAGATGGTCAAAAGCAATGGTTTTCAACTCCCATTCTTTATGGTGAATTTGATAGCGATGAAGCGTATTATTTCCATAGGTATACAAGCAATAGCGCTCTGTTAACCACACTTGCAGCGGTGTTTTATGTGTCACGACCTCCCCTATATGATACGTTGCTTCTAATTGGTAGTTCTTTTTTGAATTGTGAGAGGAATATTTTCCTTTACTGCGTTTCATGGTTGCTTTTTCATACGGCAATCCTGATAGCGTTCGCGACACAAAAGCAGAAAGGGATTTACCTGCTTCAATATTTAAAAAGTAAACCCCTGGTTTTCCTTCTTTCACCACATAGGTACGAACATTTAATTCATCAAAATCAGAAATAAAACCAACAGCAGGTAAGTGACGAGGGCGAATTTTCTCCATCGTAAAGGGGACAACAGAAATATAGCATTGTCCATCTAGAGAATCTAGCTCCAGAGCATGCGGTACAAGTGCTCTCAATACATCAAAGGGCACTTCAAAGTGCAAAAAAATCAACCGATTCCACTCTTGGTAATACGTCCAATTGCCTTGTGGTAATTCCCAAGGTCTGTGGTCTACAGCAGTCAAAATCTCTTGTATCATATCCATTTCATTTCCATTAAAGATAGTGAAATCTCTTTATATGAAGTTCCGAAAGAGATACGAAAAAGGCACCTTAGTAGATGCCTTTTCTTCAATAACTTCTTCCAATATTGCTCATACCTAAAAAGCTACCAAATTATACTTGAACACCTGTAAAAAAGATACAAGCTATTAACTATTTTAAAACAATATAAATATACTAAATTCTACTATAAAAGCCTCCAATACAGGCTTCAAACCCCATTTTTCCATTATATCCAATCAAATATCTAAAAAGAAACTAATATAATGTCAAAAGACAGCATCTCTTTCCATATCCTTATCCAAACTAGCATCTAAATCAACCTTGTCCATTCATTCTCTTAGCTTGGAAGTTTTTTAAACAAAAAAAGTTCGCAATGGAATACGAACTTTTTTTATTTCTATTTAATCATGGCTTGATAAGTCACAATCGTATGATATCCTTTCTGCTGGAAATAGTCGGTTGGATCTTCTTGAGAAACAACCAGTACAAAATCTCCTCCCCAAGCACCTAAACTTTTAATTACTCCATTAAAATCTGCAAATAAACGTTCTTGAATGGGGGGAGTGTCTAAAAGGACACCCATTATTTTTTCATGCTCCACAAGTAACGCTTTAAAAACAGTTACCTCTGTTGTTGTAGACAGCGCTTTACTGATTTCTGTGATGCGTTGAATTTCTTTTTGAAGACCTCCTTTTTTTGCTTTATAAGCCGCTATGGCCGTTTTGCTACTCTGCTTTTGATTCAGATAAACAAAGTACAGTTGATTGGTAAACGCAGGTTCAAATTCGAGTAAATCAACGATTGGATTCAATGGATCCACTACTTGATAAAACAAAGCACAATCGTGCTGTGCACAAGCAATATCGTAACCACTTCCACCAAAAGATTCACGCAACAGCTGATAGGGATTAATTTCAAACCACTGGGCGACGTTATTAATCCAAGTAGATGAAGTTCCCAATCCCCACAAACGTGGAAAGGTCAATCTACTCTCTACTTTAAATCCGCCAGATTGTTCCAAAACAAATGGATTCAAACGATGTGCCACACGAAGTACATCTACTAAAGTTAGTAAATAAGCACTCCCTTCTAAGTTGGTTTCTTGAACGACATGAACAAGATCTACTTGTTCCTTCATCCAAACTTGCCCATCCACATCATAGCTGGTCCAATACAAAACGGGTTCCTCAATCTGTTCCACCTGTAAAGACTGACCAAATTTAGTCGGCAATGCAAAAGCTAATGCTCCATCTAGCACCACATATTCCCCAGAAATTAACAGTTTACCGTTGCTATAAAATTCCATTGGACTACTTTCTCAAACTTTCCAACAATTCAACCACTGCACGATGTGAAACTACATTCTTTTCAAAATGAGTAACCACTTTCATTCGTTCTTCATCTGTTGCTTTAAACTGATTTAATATATTCATCAAATGCATTTTCATATGTCCTTGTTGGATTCCCGTTGTAGTTAATGATTTTACTGCTGCAAAATTCTGTGCCAATCCTGCTACTGCAATAACTTGCATCAACTGCGTTGCTGAGGGTTTTTGCAACATGTGCAAGGCAATTTTCACCATCGGATGCAAAGAGGTTAAACCTCCAACGGTCCCAACAGCTAAGGGTAAATCAATCCAAAATTTAAAAATCCCATCTTCAATAGACGCATGAGACAAGCTTCGGTATTGTCCGTCTTTCGAGGCATACGCATGTACACCCGCCTCAATGGCTCTAAAGTCATTTCCTGTTGCTAAGACAACTGCATCCACCCCGTTCATCACTCCTTTATTATGTGTTACCGCTCTAAAAGGCTCGATTTCTGCTATGCGAACCGCTTGAACGAATTTCTCTGCGAACAGCACAGGGTCTGCAATTTCGCTTGACTTCAATGCTTCAACTGGACACGATACTTCCGCGCGGACCACACAATTGGGTACATAGTTCGATAAAATACTCATCACGACATCAATCCCTTTTTCCTCTGCTGTAAAAGCAGCATACAACAAGGCTTGGTTTTTCAAGGTAGTTGCCATTTGTTCTAAACAAGAATTGATAAAATTGGCTCCCATACTATCTTTGGTATCAAACGTTACATGTAACTGATAGTAATGAGGTAGTTCTGCTGTTTTATCACGCAAGCTAATGGATAGAATTCCCCCACCGCGTTTCTGCATGTTTTGCGTAATCGAAAACGTATCTTCTAGAAAAACGCCTTGTATATCCTCTACAAATTGTGCTAGTTTTTCTTTATCTCCTTTGTAGATAAAGTGCACTTGACCAATTTTTTCCGTATTGAGTATAGTCGCTTTAAATCCTCCGCGATCTGCCCAAAATTTTGCTGCTTTCGCCGCTGCTGCAACTACCGAACTTTCTTCAATAACCATGGGTATAGCATACCACGTATTGTTGATTAAAAAATTAGGTGCAACCCCTAAAGGCAAATAAAAATTGGTAATTGTATTTTCAATAAATTCATCGTGCAACTTTTGCAATTCTTCATCTGAATTCCAATATTGCTTCATTAAATCTACGACAGCTTCTTGATTGTTTAAAAATGTCGTTGCTATCCAATTGATTTTCTCTTGTTTACTTAATTTAGAAAACCCATTTATACTCCCTACCATTCTGAAAAATTTTAGCTACAAAGATACATGATTCTACTTAGTAGCTAAACCTCCTCTTAATATCTTCGCAAAAAAAGACCTCACTCCTGTTCATTTACACCAAGTCTCGCTGTAAGCTTCCTTTGATATACTCTTACTATTCCTTCGACATTCCTTCGACAAAAAGCCTTATTAATCACCTATACTCGAAGGAAACTTGAACGATAGTAGAAAAAAACAACCAAAATAACTACACCAAACACAATACCAAGTAAAACGAAAGGAAGCTATCAGATGCAGTAAATAGATTTAGTTTAAGAGCTAAATTATTTTTTGCTAAAAAACAGCAGTCCTTCTTCCCTTGTCAAACCGCACTTCATTTAAATTATACATGTTGCAAGAATAATCTAAACAAGAGGAACTAAAAAAAGTAAAAAACGAACAATCCATACCATTTGTTTAAGGTATTAAGATTTTCACTACCAAAATCGCGTCAATAATTTTAAGTTTTTATTGATTAATCTCAATAAAAATTGGCATAAATCAGATTTTTTCAGTAAAATTGGAAGTTTTTTCGATTAAATAAATAATGAGATACATAAAACTAACCTCCTTAATCTGTGTGATGGTTACACAGATTGGGTTAGCTCAAAAGAACATTGAGTTAGCTGAAATTTGGAATGGTACTTTTAGGACTGAGGCTATGCAAGCCGTCAATACGCTAAATACCACCAATCAATACGCGCGGATTGAAGCTATTTCAGAAAAGCATCAAGCCATTAATCTATACGACTTTGCAACGTTAGAAAAAACAAAAACAGTCTTCAGTAATGCACCATTTCCTGAAATAACTTCGATTGAAAGTTACGTTTTTGATGCAAAAGAAGAGCAAATCTTAATTGGAACGAATACTACACCCATCTATCGTCGTTCGTTCGTAGCTGATTACTACCTATTTAATCCAAAGACCAATCAAACGACAAAAATAGCGAAGCACCCTATCATGGAGCCTCTGTTCTCACCTGATGGAACAAAAATCGCTTATGCTTACGAAAACAATTTATTTATCTACGATATTTCCTCGAAAAACACGATTCAAGTCACCCAAGACGGAAAGAAAAACCAGATTATCAATGGTATTTCAGACTGGGTTTATGAGGAAGAATTTAGTATTGTTCGCATGTTCGATTGGAATAAAGCAAGTAATCAATTGGCCTTTGTGCGATTTGATGAAACAGAAGTGCCCGAATACTCCATGGACATCTACGGTTCAGGCGTATATCCAACACAAGATAAATTCAAATACCCGAAAGCAGGAGAGAAAAATGCAGAAGTATCCCTTCACATTTTTGACCTAGCAAAAGCTAAAAACAATCGCATTGATCTTAGTGAATTCAGCGATTTCTATATTCCTAGAATTAAGTGGACGCAGGATTCTAAACACTTAAGCGTACAAGTAATCAACAGACATCAAAATGATTTAAAAGTGTTTTTTGTCGATGGTTCAACCTTAAGCAAAAAGCTAATTTTAAACGAGAAAGACAAGGCCTATGTCGATGTGCACGATCTTTCCTTTTTAGAAAACAATGATTTTGTATGGATGAGTGAAAGAGATGGAAATAATCACTTGTATCACTACAACAAAGACGGAAAATTATTAAATCAGATCACCAAAGGCAACTGGGAAGTAACGGATTACTATGGTATCGATTTAAAAAATAAAAAACTGTATTTCCAATCGGTTGAGCGAGGTTCTATTTATAGAGATATTTACTCCATTGATTTAAACGGAAAGAACAAAAAGCTATTATCCAATCAGTTGGGAACAAATACGGCTATTTTTAGTCCAAACTTTGACTTGTTCATCAATGTACACTCTTCTACCAAACAGGCACCGCTTTACACCTTACAAAACAGTAAAACAGGTCAAGTAGTCAAAGAGATTTTAAACAATACGGCTTTAGAAAGCAAGGTAAAAGCCTATCAATTGCCGCAGAAGGAATTTATTCAAATTCCTGCAGCAGATGGTAACCTATTAAATGCTTGGATCATGAAACCGATTGATTTTGATGCAACAAAAACCTATCCTGTTTTTATGTATCAATACAGTGGACCAGGATCACAACAGGTGGCAGACAAATGGTTGGACTCGAACGATTACTGGCATGCAATGTTGACACAAAAAGGATACCTTGTGGTTACGGTTGACGGAAGAGGAACAGGATTCAAAGGAGCTGCATTTAAAAAAGTAACACAGTACGAATTAGGAAAGTACGAAGTTGAAGATCAAATTGAAGCAGCTAAGTATTTGGGTAAACAAAGTTATGTTGATGCCACTAGAATTGGAATTTGGGGCTGGAGTTACGGTGGATTTATGTCGACCAATTGTATCTTAAAAGGCAATGACGTATTCAAAATGGCTATTGCAGTAGCGCCAGTTATCAACTGGAGAATGTACGATTCCATTTACACGGAACGCTACATGAAAACGCCACAAGAAAACCCATCTGGCTATGATGACAACTCCCCGTATTTCTTTGCCAATCAATTAAAAGGGCGCTATCTCCTGGTACACGGATCTGCGGATGACAATGTACACGTACAAAATGCCATGGCTATGATTGAGACTTTAGTGCAACACAACAAAGATTTCGACTGGTTGATTTATCCAGATAAAAACCACGGAATTTACGGAGGAAACACACGCTTACAACTATACACCAAGATGACAAATTTCATCTTAAACAACCTATAACACGATCAACTATTAAACTATAGTTTAAACTTTAAAACAAACTATATTAAACTTAACGTAAATGGCAGCAGAAACAGCTACTAAATCAGACCTTTTTAAGTCTAATGTCTTAGGACATCCAGCAGGTCTTTTCGTTCTTTTCTTTACAGAAATGTGGGAACGTTTCTCATTCTACGGAATGAGAGTATTATTGATGCAATTCTTAACCGCTCAGGTGCTTTTTGGCAGCGAGTTTTCAGGTTGGGGTTGGTCAGCAGAACAAGCTGGAGCCTTATATGGTACATACGCCATGCTTCTTTATTTAACTCCAATTTTAGGGGGAGTTATCGCCGATAAATACATTGGTTCTCGTTGGGCTGTGATCATAGGAGCAGTCATCATGACTTTAGGTCACGCTTCGATGGCCGCAGAGGGAATCTCTAAAGTTTGGTTCTTTGTCGGATTGGCTTGTTTAGTAATTGGAACAGGTTTCTTTAAACCCAATATGCCTTCCATGCTAGGTGAAATGTACAAAGCACTTCCTGAAAAGAAAGATGGAGCTTATACGATTTTCTACATGGGAGTAAACTCAGGAGCTTTCTTCGGTATGTTACTTTGTGGGTACTTAGCCGAAACACAAGGATGGCACTATGGATTTGGATTAGCAGGTATTTTTATGTTCTTAGGAACGATTCAATTTTGGCTAGCAAAACCTTTATTTGGTGATGTTGGTGTATTAAAAGCAGAAGATAATACTCAAGTAAAAACAACTGAACAAATCAAAGAAGAAAAGGAAACTAAAAACCCTTATACCATCGTAGATTATATCTTAATCACTATTGTATCAGTTATTGGACTACTTTATGCATTTAATGATCCCTTATCAAAAAGTGAGGTACTAGACCTTTTTGTTCGTCTTGACACTCCTTTCTTACGTGGTCAAAACTTAATGGCTATTTTAGCTTTAATCGCTTTTATATACTTAGTTGTTTCGAGAATCTTACGCTACGGAAAGGTGATTAGAGATCGTATGTTTGCTGTTATTTTATTGGCATTCTTCTTGATGTTCTTCTTCATGAGCTTTGAACAAGGTGCTACATCTTTAGTACTTGTTGCAAGAGATTATGTAGATCGAACTTTAGAAGGTAACACACTAATGATTTTTAATATCATTAATACGTGTTTAACCATTATTCCTTTAATGATTATTTCATGGGTATTAGTCCTATTAGCTAGAACTACTTGGAAAAAAATTGCCTTATCAAACGTGATTTTATTCATTTGTTTTGCTGGAATTTGGGCAATGGCTATTTATATGTTGAGAGAAGAGTTCTTAAAAGATGTTTCTCAAATTAAAGTTTCATGGTTCTCAATCTTAAACTCGTTCTTTATTATTGCGTTAGCATCTTCCGTATCTAAATTATGGGATTCTAAATACAACCCACCAGCTGCATTCAAATACGGAATTGGATTATTATTAGTTGCTGTTGGATTCTTGATTTTAGGATTGGGGTCAATGGGATTAGGTGATGGTGTAAAAATGTCGATGATATTTTTAGTTTTAACTTACTTATTCCATACTTTAGGAGAATTATTTATTTCACCTGTTGGCTTGTCTTATGTATCAAAATTAGTACCAGGAAAAATGCTTGCCTTCATGTTTGGTATGTGGTACTTAGCTTTGGCTATTGCTCAAAAATTTGCAGCAATCCTAGGAGGTCAAATTGAAAATATCAAAGAAGAATATTCCTTGAGTCACTTCTTCTTCTTATTTACTTTAATCCCAGCTGCAGCTGCAGTATTGGTGATGTTAGTAAACCCACTATTGAAAAAACTAATGCACGGTGTTCGTTAACCCACCGTGTATTACACCATAAATAAAAACTATAAAAAATGAGTCAAACACAGACATTAGAAGAGATTCAAAATTTCTCTGGTAAATACCCGAAGCAAATTTGGAGCTTATTCTTCTCAGAAATGTGGGAACGATTTTCGTTCTATGGAATGAGAGGAATGTTGGTATTCTTTATGATTGACCAACTTAAATTTGAAGAAGCACAAGCTAACTTACAATACGGAGCTACACAAGCTTTCGTATATGCCTTCACGTTTCTGGGAGGTATTTTTGCAGATAAAATTTTAGGTTTCAGAAAATCGCTGTTTTGGGGTGGAGCCATGATGATCTTAGGTAGTTTAATCCTAGCCATTGATCCACACGCTTACTTTTTTATCGGAATTGCTTTTACTGTAATTGGAACGGGATTCTTTAAACCGAATATCTCGACCATGGTTGGTAAATTGTACAAAAAAGGAGATGATCGTACAGATGCAGGTTTCTCTTTATTCTATGCAGGGATCAACTTAGGTGCGCTTATCGGAGGATATTTATGTATCGCTATTGGTAAAGGACACTTATTCGAAGATTCTATCGCAGTAGAAAATCGTTGGAGTGTAGCCTTTGGATTAGCCGCTTTTGTTATGTTAATTAGTTTAATCAACTTCATTTTTACAAAAAGACATTTGGGTCCAATTGGACTTCAACCAATGCAAACCAATGCAAATGGTGAGCAAGTAAAAATGCCTTTATGGAAAGAAGTTGGAACATATGTATTGACGTTTGCTATGGTGCCTGTCATCGTATTTATGATTGACAATACAGATTATACCGCTTACTTTATGTATACGGTTGGTCCATTAGCTTTAGCTTATTTGTTCTATGAAATGACCAAATTAACAAAAGCAGAACGCAAAAAGATTATTGCCGCTTTGGTATTTATCTTCTTCTCTATCTTGTTTTTCGGTATCTACGAACAAGCAGGGGGATCATTGAGTATTTTCGCTGCTAAAAACTTAAATTCAGATTTATTGGGGATTCACTTAGATCCGAATGGAGTGAATAACTCTGGAGGAGCCTTTTTCATTATCTTCATTGCTCCTTTATTAGGTTTACTGTGGATTTGGATGGCGAAAAAGAAAATCGAACCGAACACCGTAATGAAATTTGGTTTAGGTTTTATTCTTTTAGGAGCTGGATACTACGCTTTATTTGGAACAAGATTCTTCGCTGATGCAGTGGGTATGACTTCCTTAGACTTCTTTACCTTTGCCTTATTAATCATTACTTTAGGTGAACTTTGTTTATCGCCGATTGGATTGTCTATTATGACTAAACTTTCTACGGCAAACCTACAGGGAATGATGATGGGAATGTGGTTCTTAGCGAGTGCATATGGTCAATATGTAGCAGGTATCCTTGGTGCAGCAATGTCTAAAGGACGCAGTGAAATTGCAACAGGAAATCACCCGAACTACGATGCCTTACTTTCATATACCGATGGATATAAAGATTTAGGTCTTTATGCCGTAATCGCAGGGGTAGTTTTAATTGCACTTTCACCAATCATGAAAAAATTAATGCAAGAAGTGAAGTAATTAGCTCTCACTCTTTCTATATCAAACAAGATAAAAGCGACCAATTGGTCGCTTTTTCTTTTTTTACTCCGTTTTTTTAACACCGATTCCATTGCTATATAGAATATAGGAATTAAATTACACTCCTTAATTTTAACAACTTTTTATACGCATGTCACAAAATAATAAAACCTTTGGACAGACTTTAAAATCGTTCAATAAAAACTTCTGGATTGCCAGTTTCATGGAATTAATGGAACGTTGGGCATGGTACGGAATTTACACCCTTTTAGGCCTTTATCTTGTTGGTTCAACCGATACGGGCGGTTTAGGATTTGACCACGTTCAAAAAGGAAATATCATGGGGAATATCGTTGGTATCCTTTATTTTCTTCCGTTAATTTTTGGTGTTATTGCGGATCGTATTGGATATAAAGTATCCTTAACCATCGCCTATATTATTATGATAAGCGGTTATTACCTTCTAGGTGAAGTAAATACATACTGGAGTGTTTATATGGTTTTCTTATTAGTTGCCGTAGGAGCTGCCTTCTTTAAACCGGTTGCTTCTGCCATTGTGGCAAGAAACACCGATGAGTCAACAGGAACACTTGGATTTGGTATTTTTTACATGATGGTAAACATTGGTGGATTTATCGGACCCGCTATGTCATCTGGTTTACGCACAACCTATGGATGGAAAATTATTTTCATTCAAGCAGCTATCGTAATCGGAATCAACCTGATTGTTCTTCTTTTATTCTACAAAGAACCCAAAGTTGAAAAACCCAAAGAATCCATTGGAAAAGCCATCGGAGATTCGATATTAGGAATTTTCGAAGCATTAAAAGACGTGCGTTTAGGAATTCTATTGCTGCTAATGATTGGATTCTGGACCATGTTCAACCAACTATTTAATACCTTACCAAACTTTATTGAAGACTGGGTAAACTCAGCAGCGTTGAGCGATTGGTTGAATGAAAATGCCCCTGTATTGGGAACATTACTAACACAAGATGGTCAGGTTAAACCAGAATGGTTTACGAATATTGATTCTTTCATGATTATTTTTTGTCAAGTGAGTATCTCCTATTTCGTAACTAAAATGCGCCATATTAATGCGGTAATCCGCGGAGCCATTATTGCAAGTATCGGAGTTGGTTTAACGTTCTATACCAACAATCCTATTTTTACCATCTTAGGTACCATGATTTTTTCTATTGGAGAGATGATGTCCAGTCCTACCGTGTCTTCTTTTATTGCGTTAATCACACCAAAAGGAAAAGAAGGGTTATACCAAGGAACCTATTTTCTGCCTGTAGCCGCAAGTTATTTTGTAACCAGTGTTATTTCAGGAAGACTATACCAATCGTGGTCGGATAAATTGTCTTTATTGAAAGGCGAAATGACAGGAAGAGGCATTGAAATGCCCGAAGTAGTAAGTCATGAACAGTTTATTGAACAAGGTGCTAAAGCCTTGAATATGTCTATTTCAGCGTTTGAAAAACAATTTGATTTAAAAGCAGAAGCTGTAGATTGGCAACTTGTTACACAAAATTTCAAAGATTTTGCAGTTTCTAAAAGTATTGATATCAGCCAAATACACTTCCCTTTCTCTAAAAATGAATACTTTGCTTTAGCAGAACAAAAATTGGGCATGTCGCATTGGGAAATGGTAGATATGCTATGGAATACGTACAATCCGAACAAAATTTGGTACGTAATCGTAGGAATTGGTGTGTTTTCTGTTGTAACACTAATGATCTATGACAGATTGATTATTAAACCACTCGAAAACAAGAAATAATCAACTTTTTTATACTAAAATTATGGAGTACAAAAAAAAGAGCCGTTTAAACTAAATAAAAATAGCTATCTTTCTCAACCAATTTAAAAAACAATATTCTATGCAAACAAGCTCGAATACGCAGCCGAACTTTTTTGACACCAAAGTGCTTGGACATCCGGCCGGTTTATTTGTGTTATTTTTCACCGAAATGTGGGAACGATTCTCATTCTATGGAATGCGAGTTTTATTGATTCAATTCTTAACCATGTCCGTGATCGGAATCAACACCGGTTGGGGTTGGAACGTTGCAGATGCAGGAGCCTTGTTTGCTACGTATGCTATGTTACTTTATATCACTCCTATTTTTGGAGGTATCTTAGCAGACAAATATATTGGTTATCGCTGGGCCGTTGTCATTGGGTCGTTAATTATGACCTTAGGGCATGCAGCCATGGCTTTTGAAGGAGAAACCTTTATGTATATTGGTTTAGGGTGTTTGGTTATTGGTACGGGATTCTTCAAACCCAATATGACTTCCATTCTATCGGAAATGTACAAATCATTCCCTGAGAAAAAAGATGGTGCTTATACGATTTTCTACATGGGGGTAAATGCAGGTGCTTTCTTTGGAATGATGCTTTGTGGTTACTTAGGTGAACGCGTAGGATGGCATTGGGGATTCGGTTTAGCCGGAGTATTCATGTTATTGGGAACCTTACAGTTCTGGTTGGCTAAACCTATTTTTGGAACTATTGGGGATGTACCTTCAAAAGAATCAAGAAGTGATAAAGAAGAAGCGGTTGACACAACAGGCATGACACCTGAAGAAAAAGACGCACTAAAACGCAATCCATTTACTACAATTGATTATATTCTAATTGCCATTACAACCGTTATTGGATTGCTATATGCCTTTGATGATGTATTTAGAATTGTAGGGGGCATTAATTTATTCCCAGAAACGATTCTTGGCCAAGATGGTTCCACCGTTGGAATTGCTTTTGGTCTAATTGTCTTCTTAGTCTTGGTTATTTGGCGTATCGCACGTTATGCAAAAGTGGTACGCGATCGAATGATTGCAGTAATTATCTTTGCGTTCTTTACCATCTTTTTCTGGATGAGTTTTGAGCAAGGAGCAACTTCCTTAGTCATTTTTGCCCGTGATAATACACAACGTGTTTTATCAGGAAATACGGCTTTACTATTCCAAATTTTCAATACGTTACTAACGATTATTCCATTAGCTTTAATCTCATGGGTGTTAATCATCTTAGCGAAAAGAACCTATAAAAAAGCTTTAATATCAAACATCATCTTAGGTCTTACCTTTTTAGGAGTTTGGGGTGCTGTTGTTTGGATGCTCGACCGAGATTGGTCCTCTCATGCTTACCAAGTACACTTTGATACAGTTGAAACTGTAGCCTTAAATGAAGATGGTACAGCAAAATACGATGAACACAAAAATGCAATTCTTCACAATCAACCAATCTCTACTGCTTATCAAGCGAAAGAAGGAGATAAAATTGTAGAGAAACATACCATTATATCAAACCGTGCTAGTTACGAAGTTGGAACAACGCTTAAAATTTACGAAGAATTAGGTACTTACCATATTCTAAATGAAGAATTAGAAGCCAAATTAATTGCAGAATATGGCACACATGATAAAACACCTCATATTGTTCAAGCAGAAGTAAGAGAAATTAAAGACAACCAAGTAGAAATTACTGCCTCTTGGTTTTCAATCTTAAACTCCTTCTTTATCATTGCATTTGCCTCCTTAGTCTCTAAACTATGGGATTCCAAATACAACCCACCAGCCTCTATTAAATACGGATTAGGTTTAATCATTATGGCCTTAGGATTTGGAGTACTAGCCTATGGTGCACATGGTATAACCGCTGGAAATAGAGTTTCGATGATGTGGCTTGTTTTTGCTTATTTATTTCATACCTTAGGGGAGTTATTCTCTTCACCAGTGGGGCTTTCTTATGTATCTAAGCTCGTTCCGCCAAGAATGATTGCCTTTATGTTTGGTATGTGGTATTTAGCCATTGCAATTGGTAATAATTTAGCTGCTAAATTAGGGGGACAAATTGAAAATATTACAGAGAAATATTCACTATCTGGATTCTTCTTGATTTTCACTATTGTTCCAATTGTAGCAGGTATCTTAGTCATTGCACTAAATCCAATGATGAAACGTTTAATGCACGGTGTTAAATAAAAAAAACAAACCTAATTACAAATGAAAAAAATCGTATTCTTATTTACGTTGATCTTGGTAGGGTTAACAACACAAGCCCAAGAAATCAAGTGGATGTCATTAAATGACGCTTTAGCGGCACAGAAGAAAGATCCAAAACCAATTTTTATGGATGTCTATACTGATTGGTGTGGACCTTGTAAAATGTTAGATAGCAACACATTCAGTGATGCAAAATTTGCAGAGTATGTAACGAAAAATTATTATGCTGTAAAATTCAATGCGGAAGGAAATGAAACGGTTACTTATAATGGTAAGAAATACAGCAACCCGAACTATGACGCAAGTAGAAAAGGAAGAAATGCTACACATGAGTTAACGCTTTTCTTACGTGTACCTGGTTACCCAACGATGGTTATCTTGGATAAAAAAGGAAACTTAGATCAATCAATTGTTGGCTATCACACGCCCGTTCAATTGTTGAGCAAAATATAATCTCAAAGAAATTGAGAAGACCAATATCCCTTTTCACGCATATCGTGAAAAGGGATATTTTTTTTCATGCAACTTTGGATAAGCTTTTGCTTATACCATCGCCCCATAGCAAAACCGATAATAACCATTTTCGGTTGATGGACATCGAGCAGGCGATCCACGTTGAGCTTTACCTCATTAATGAAGTAAATCAACTGAAAATGCGTTTGCAAAGCATAGTAAGGTTGTTCGCGAGCGATTACCAACAATTTGCGATTAGCATCCACGGTATAACTTGTCATACTTGGCTGGTTCATCTCCTCTTTATATGCATATTTTTTCTTATATCCCTCTACAAGTTTAGTTGTACTTTCTTCTTGTCCAAAAACATACAACTGTTGCCTAGTATAATGCCAATACAAGGGAGGTTGCTGACCGTGTACAGCAGCAATACAAAATTCTTCACGGTTTTTATTTTGACTCGCAAAATAAACCCAGCTAACAGCAACGACCACTAAAAAAGACAGAAAGAAAATCACGCGTTTTAATCTAGGCCTGTGCAACACAATTCCAATTGTTGCGCAAATTACCAGTAGTACAACCATCGTTTCTTTCGTAATATAACCTTTTGAAAACGCAAAATTAACCTGGTTCAACCCTTGCAAAATTAAAACTATCCCCTGTGTAATTTGCTCGAGTATCATGCCTAAAAAACCAGCAATAAACTCCGACACCCACCCTACACTTACCAAGATAAATCCCCCCAACACCAAAAGAGTAATTAAGGGAATAATCAATAAATTACTTCCTAAGAAAGTGGCAGAAAACGCATGAAAATAATACAGTTGCAACGGCAGAACACAGATCTGGGCGACCAATGACACATAGCATAAACGCAAAAAATAGTTGCCAATTCGCGAGGATGTATACCCCTTTTTGAATAATGGCATCAACCACACAATCCCCAATACTGCGAGATAACTAAATTGAAATCCTACATCAAAAAGCCAATAGGGGTTAAACAACAAGGTTAGAAACAACGACAAACCAATACTTTCACTTGTTGGCTGTTGACGGAGGACAGATTGAGCTAAAACAATAGAAGAGAACATCAATACCGTTCGAAAAACAGAAGGAGAGAAACCAGTCATAAAAGCGAAGCTCCACAAAAAACAAAGTAAGATTATTCGACGATATCTTGGTTTGACAAAGAATAATAGCTTAGTGGCAAACACAGCGAGTAAACCAATATGCAACCCGGATATTGCTAAAAGATGGAGCAACCCCAACCGTTGAAAACTCGCGGTTAATTCTTCGTCCATTTCTTTGCGATTTCCCAACAACAACGCACCTAAAAGGGCCTTACTTTGATTAGATAGTTTTTCATTTTTATTCAATTGTTTTTGCAACAACGCACGTCCTTCCAACATCCAAATAGAAAGACTGAGTTCTACACCTACAGAAACAGATCGTCGAATCTTGAGTTGTTTATAGATCTGTTTGTGTTGCATATACAACTGATAATCAAATTGCCCTGGATTAATCGCTTTAGGAAAAGACTGAAAGTAGCCAATACCAGTAAACTTTTGACCAAGTTGCCCAGGCTGATCTATCGCCACAACAAGAGCCTGTCCTCGCGTATCAGAAGTATCTACTCCCTCAATTTCAACGATATACTGCTGCTTGCCTCCTTTCGTTTTTTGCTTTTCTAGAATGCGAAAATCTACTTGATGCCATTGCTGATCTACAACAGCATTGACATACTGATGCTGCTTGTTCTTCCAATCTACAAAAGAAACCGCGGTGAACCCCAATAAAAAACACAAAATATAAAAGAGTAGCCCTGTTGCGTAAAAAGCTAGAGGATGAAAAAGCCAATTCCTTTTACTGTACGCAGTAAAGACCAATACTCCTACCAGTAGAACAAAAAGAAGACTCAGGGCTACAAAGTTACCATGCGCCTTAGCCAAAATACCACCGGCTACCGCAGTAGCATAAAACAAAAAAGAGAATTTTAATGGACTCATCAGCTGAGTACATCAAAATTCTCTCCATATTTTATAAAATCCTTTGATTTAAATATCTTGCTCCGATAAAACTCTGTTTATTTGAACAAATCTTCTTTTATAGTAATCTTCTTTGGTTGAAGAAACAATAACGCCTTTTGTTGTAGAAGAGTGAATAAACTTGATTTCATCGTCAACCACCTCGGTAACAATACCTACATGACTAATTCTACTTCCTCTACCTGTACGGAAGAAAATTAAATCGCCTTTTTGCGCTTGGTTTTTAGAAACTTTATCGCCTACTTGTGCCATCGCACTTGAATTGCGTGGTAAATTAATCGACGTATCATTAAAAGCGTTCATTACCAATCCCGAACAATCCATTCCACTTCGCGTTGTTCCTCCGAAGCGATAGCGAACCCCTTCAAAGTCAAAAGCAGCACTCAACACAAGATCCGAAACTTCTTCACTTCCATTTTTTGAGGTACTCATCTCTTCCAAAAGGGCATCCAATTCGTTTCGAATTGCATCATCCATCTTTTTGCTTTCCTTTAAAACAAGCGTTTCTTTCTTTTTACCTGGGTTCTCGACTTCAGCATTTTTAGCCTGTGTATGACTTGAGCACAGCAGGCTCAAACCGAATAAAATTGTGGAAAGTATTGTTTTATTTTTCATAGCAAAAAAGGGGGTTTTACATCATCAATCCTAAATTAGAATTTTTAATTATTTCGTTAGCGGCTAAATCACTAGCTCCTCGACCGCCTAAATTATGAATTAATTCTTCATAATCCAACAAAATTTTGTTTCTTTTTTCACTTTTCACAATTTTTTCAAATTCTACAGCGATTCTTTTAGCATTACAATCGTGTTGAATAAGCTCGACAACCACCTCCTGATCCATGATTAAATTGACAAGTGAAATATATTTGAGCGTAATAATTCGCTTGGCAATTTCATAAGAAATTGTATTGCCTTTGTACAAAACAACCTGGGGCACTTTAAACAAGGCTGTTTCTAGCGTAGCCGTTCCCGAAGTAACCAAAGCGGCGTATGCCACATCTAAGAGCGCATACGTATCATTTGTAATAAAAGAGATATTCTGTCCTTTGAGAAACTGCTCATAAAAAACGGGTTCCTGCCCTGGAGCACCAGCAATAACAAACTGATATTCAGGATTATTTTGAACTACTGATAGCATTTCGCCCAGTAATCGCTTGATTTCTTGTTGTCTACTTCCAGGTAATAGCGCAATAATAGGCCGTTCATCCAACTGGTATTTTTTGCGAAAATCGACTTTCTCACGACTGCGAAACTCTTCAATTTCGTCTATTAAAGGATGTCCGACAAAAGTAACGGGATACTGGTGCTTTTGTTCGTAGAAATCCTTTTCAAAAGGCAAAATTACATACATATAATCGACATCGCGTTTGATTGCTTTGATTCGATTTTCTTTCCATGCCCAGATTTGAGGAGAAATATAATAATGTGTTGGAATTTTATGTTCTTTCGCCCACTGCGCGATTCGCATATTAAAACCAGGATAATCAATAAAGATTAAAACATCAGGCGCAAAAGCGGCAATGTCTTTTTTACACAAAGAAATATTTTTTAAGATTGTACGCAGATTTTGCACTACTTCTACGAATCCCATAAAGGCTAAATCCTTATAGTGTTTAACGAGGGTTCCCCCTACTTTCTGCATCAAATCGCCTCCCCAAAAACGCATTTCTGCCTGAGGATCTTTGGCATAAATCGCTTTCATCAGATTAGCGCCGTGTAAATCCCCAGACGCTTCTCCTGCAATAATGTAATATTTCATCTACAACAACTGTGTAATTAGCGTAATAATAATCACTGCAAAGATGCAGCCTCTTGCGTAATCATCCTTTCTTCGATTGATAAAAAAAGTGAATACGCCCAAATTCAACAAACTTCCGATTGCGACAATTCTGCCCAATAGTCCTGCTTTTCGAATGAGATCGAAATTGAGGAATAAATCAAAATTGGTAAACAATCTCAAATAAAGTTCAGCGCCTAATACGGTTAAACCCGAACCGATTAAAAAGCCCAGTAGGATATGTTTAATTCTATTTCCCATCTATACTAATTCCCAATTATTAATTCTGTTAATGGCGTGATGTGCAGTTAAGTCAAAATGAACGGGTACAATAGAAATGAATCCATTTTTCAATGCCCATTCATCCGTATCTTCTCCTTTGTCTTGATTGACAAATTCTCCTTTTAACCAGTAGTATTCTTTCCCGTTAGGGCTCATTCGCTTATCAAAGTCTTCAATCCAAACTGCTTTCGCTTGTCTACATACTTTTATCCCCTTAATTTCATCGGCTTGCAATTTCGGAAAGTTGACATTTAGCACTACTTCTTTTGGAATTCCATTTTCAAGTGCTTGTGTCGTAATTTTTTTCACAAATGTACGCACTTGATCAAAATCGGCATTCCAACTAAAATCAAGAAGAGAGAAACCAATAGCAGGTATCCCACTCATTCCCGCTTCTAAAGCGGCACTCATGGTACCCGAATAAATCACATTGATAGAGGAATTTGATCCGTGGTTAATTCCCGAAACACATAAATCGGGTTTGCGATCTAGAATTTGACCTAAGGCAATTTTCACACAGTCCACAGGTGTACCTGAACAAGCATATTCCTGCGTTAATTCAGGGTCAATTTGAACCTTTTCTAAAGTCAAGGTATTATTTATGGTAACCGCGTGTCCCATTCCAGATTGTGCACTGTCAGGGGCCACCACAACTACTTCTCCTATTTCTTTCATCACCTCAATCAAAGCACGGATTCCTGGCGCCGTGATACCATCATCATTAGTAACAAGTATTAATGGTTTTTGCATCATCTCAAATTTTTAATTACTTTCGTAAAAGTAACAATTATTATGTAAAAGATTCGGTTATTTCAGACTTTATAAACACACATATATGCTCGTATAGCATCGTATCTTGTGATTTAACAAATAATTATCGGCTTACATCTTAATTACTTTGCTTTTTTAACTACTTTAGTTCAAAACTATTTAATGAATACTATTTGGGCATTTATGAAAAGAAATTATAAGGTTATCATTCTTCTACTCGCTGTTTCAGCTGCACTATGGAGTTTTATACCTAAAAAGGAAACTGAGGATCCAGAAAAAGACCAACTTTTATTAGAGTTAGTCACGTATTTAATGGAGCGCACCCATTATGATCCACCCAAGTTAGATGATAAGTTTTCACAGCAAGTGTACACTGAGTACATCAAGGCACTTGACCCGATGAAACGCTACTTCCTACAGGCTGATTTAGATGAATTTAGCAAATATGAACTTTTGATTGACGATATGATTCAATTGAAAGAACTTTCATTTTTCGACCTTACCTATGAGCGTATTACAGCGCGAATGAAGGAGGCAAAAGCCATCTATAGTGATGTCTTAGCCGAGCCTTTTGACTATAACCAAGAGGAATCTTTTGACGCAGACTATGACAAAATAGCTTTTGCTAAAACTCCTGAAGAATTAAAAGATCGATGGAGAAAACAACTAAAATTAAGTGCTTTATCTACACTTACGGATAACATCAAAATTCAAGAAGGCAAAGATGTTGTCGAAGAGGAAGAAGCAGAAGTAGATGAATACGGCAATGCCGTTGAAAAAGCAAAACCGGCTAAAAAGAAAAAAGACGATAAACCCAAAGAAATTAAATCGTTTGAGCAACTAGAAAAAGAAGCACGTGAGAGCACGAAGAAGTCCTTAGACGAATACTTTGACGCCTTAAATGACTTAGAACGCAAAGATTGGTTCTCTGTGTACTTAAATTCTATTGTGGAGCGTTTTGATCCACACTCTTTCTACTTTGCACCAGAAAACAAAGAAAAATTTGATGCTAGCATGAGTGGTAGTATTGAGGGAATTGGCGCGGTTTTAAGAAAGAAAACGGAAGGTGTCGAAATCAATGAGTTAGTACCTGGAGGTCCCGCTTGGAGAGGAAAGGAAATCGAGGTTGGAGATATCATTCTTAAAGTAGCACAAAGCAAAGAGGAAGAGCCTATCGATGTGGTAGGGGTTCGCTTGGACAATGTGGTAAAATTAATCAAAGGTAAAAAAGGAACTACGGTTTACTTGACCGTTAAAAAAATCGAGGGAACCATCAAAACAATTGCTATCACCCGTGAAGTAATTGAATTTGAAGAAACTTTCGCCAAATCGAGTATTATTGAAGATGGAGCGAATCGCTATGGAATTATCCAATTGCCGAAATTCTACATCAACTTTGAAAATAAAGACAATCGCAATGCGTTTACTGATGTTCAAAAAGAAATTATTGAGCTGAAAAAACAAAATGTAGATGGAATTATCATGGACTTGAGAAACAATGGTGGAGGATCCCTACAAACAGTTGTAGACATGTTGGGGTTATTCTCTAAAGAAGGCCCAGTCGTTCAAGTAAAATCATCCAGAGGAAAACAACAAATTTTAGATGATAAAGGAACTCCTATTGTTTGGGATGGTCCCTTAGTAGTTTTAGTCAATAATTTCTCTGCTTCGGCTTCTGAGATTTTTGCTGCGGCCATTCAAGATTACAAACGCGGATTAATCATCGGTAGTAAACACACATACGGAAAAGGAACAGTTCAGAATTTAGTTGATTTGAATGAGCTTTTGAAAAAACAACCGTATGGTGACTTGGGAGCATTAAAAATCACCTTACAGAAGTTCTACCGTATCAATGGTGGTTCTACTCAAAGAGAAGGGGTTTTAAGTGATATCGTATTACCAGATCGCTATTCTTATATTGATATGGGAGAACGCGATATGGACAATGCTATGCCGTGGGATAAAATTGACCGTGCAAATTACACGCCGTATAACAATGACTTTACTTCGGTAATCAACAAGAGTAAATCGAGAATTGCAGGTCATGATCAATTCAAATTAATTGATGAAAATGCCCAGTGGATCAATGAGAGAAAAGACGAAAAATCATTTACACTCAACCTGAAACATTACGAGAAAAAGCAGAAAGAAGTAGATGAGAAGGTAAAAAAATTCAAAGCTATTTCGAAATACAACAACCATTTAAATTTCTCTTCTTTACCAAGTGAGATTGAGCGTGTGAAGACAGACACCCTTTTAGAGCAAAAAAGAGATAGATGGCATGAATCTTTAGGTAGTGATGTATATGTTGAAGAAGGCGTAAAAATCTTAAAAGACATTCAACAGCTAACTAAAGCCCCTAGAAATACAAAAACATTTTCAGATAAAAAACTATAAGCACCTAGTTTAATGGCTAGAAATAAGAATAGTAACACAAGTATTGCGCTCCGAAAATTTAAAAAAGATTTTCGGGGCGTTTTGTGTTTTTGGATTATCATCTTTTTTATTTTGGTTAGTGTGTTTGCGTATTTCATCATTCCTGATTCATCTCAACATGCCAATGCAGGTGATTTGGCGATTCGTTCACAACATCCTGGATTTAGTACACCGGTTTTGGTTTTGCCTGCTCCATCTAAGACTACTTGGTCAGAATATTGGTTTGGGCGTAAAAATCCGCAGGAACAGGTTCCACTAACTTCCTATCATATCAAAAACGATACGTTGTTCTATCTCCCCTATACTGAACTACGCGATTTAGCACAAGAAAAACAGCTTGCTTTACACTCTTTTTCTCCATTGGAACGAGCGAATCTAATCCAACACAAAACTTTTTGGCTGGGCACAGACAACCAAGGGCGCGATTACTACAGTCGACTGGTACTCGGATCGAGGGTATCCCTTGCAATTGGGTTTATTGCTGTTTCCATTTCTCTACTTATCGGCATTAGTTTGGGGGCAATAGCGGGTTATTACGGCGGAAAAATTGATGCCTTTATCTTGTGGGTGATTAATATCTTTTGGTCTATTCCTACCTTGCTGTTGGTTATTGCTATTACCTTAGCCTTAGGCAAGGGGTTTTGGCAAGTATTCATTGCTGTTGGGTTGACCATGTGGGTAGAGGTTGCCCGTGTTGTCAGAGGACAAGTGATTAGTGTGAAGCAACAACAATACATTACCGCAGCTCGTGCTTTGGGTTATTCCGATTACCGCATCATTGCCCGTCATATTTTACCCAATTGCATGGCGCCAGTTATCGTGATTTCTGCGGCCAACTTTGCCTCAGCTATCTTAGTCGAAAGTGGATTGAGCTTCTTGGGAATAGGAACTCAAGTACCTACACCAAGTTGGGGTGCTATGATAAAGGAAAATTACAACTATATTTTAGTAGGCAAGGCTTATCTAGCTCTATTACCTGGTTTGGCTATGTTTGTTATTGTGATGTGTTTTACGCAGCTTGGAAACGCTATTCGCGATGCTTTTGACGTAAGAAAATAAATTTATTTAACGAGTATGCTTCGGATATCCGATTTGTTGCCATTGTAGATATTCAAATCGACTTTACCATCGATTCCCTTTACCATTCCCTTCTCAGTAAATTGCCAAAAATGCCATTCGGGTTTAATTTCCTCAACAAAGAAATTGTAATTGGCAATCCACACAATATGATCAGGGAACCACTTTTTAAGGTGATTGGTGTAATAGTGTTCCCCTGAATATAAAATAGGTTGCACGCCATAATGCTGTTCAATCATTTCCATCCATCGCTTCAACCCTAAAACTAAGTTGTCCATGGATTGCTTTTTGGGTAGATCTTCGATGTCTAAAACGGGAGGAAAATCACCTTCTGACAATTTCACGGTTGCAATAAAGTTCTCTGCTTGTTTGATGGAATTTTCATCTGGGCGGTAGTAGTGATAGGCCCCGCGAATAAAGTGATTGGCGCGAGCGCCTTTCCAATTGAGATCAAAAGCTTTGTCCTTTCCGTCATCTCCCATGGTTGCACGGACAAACACAAATTCTAGTGGAGCACGTTGAGCCACAGAATCCACAGCCTCCCAATCAATAACCCCTTGATAATGCGAAACATCAAATCCAATCATACGATCATGATGGCGTTGTAAAACTTCTACGGTTCGAAAATCGAAAAAGGATTTCTCCTCCGCTTCTTTGCGTTGTGCGCTAAAAAAGTATTTAATTCCCTCTTGAAAGGTTATTCCAAACCAAACTCCCGCTCCTACTAATACTACAACAATACACACCCATTTGATGCGTGTAAAAGTTGTATTGTTCTTCTTCTTTTGAGGACGTCGAGGTGATGGCTTTTTCCTCGCAGGTTGCTTTTGATTCACAACTGCTATGGGAGAATTTTTTCCAGTTCCGTATTTTGTAGAAGCCATAATTATAGTAAAAGAGCAAAAGTACGTATTTTACCTAAACATCATGCAACAGAATTACGCTACAGGTGTTTGATCCACTTTCAATACAGGTACTGGAAGTGAAATATTATTCAGCTTAAACTTCTTGTCTATTTCAAAGCGAATATCACTTGAAATACGATCGTTATCAAAAGCATTATCAATAAAATAATACAAGATAAATCGAATGGAAGAATCGCCAAATTGATCAATAAAAACGATTGATTTCGGATTTTTCAATACATCGGGATTATCTTCCACTGCAGATAACAACACTGCTTTTACGAGTTCAACATCCGTTCCAATATAGACTCCAATATCAATACGCGCACGAATCACTGGATCTTCATGGGTCCAGTTGTACACAATATCATCGATTAACTTTCGATTGGGAATTACGATATCCCTCATATTTCGCGTTTCAACAATCGTACATCTTAAGTGGATTGCCTTTACGCGTGCTACTTGTCCATTCACCTCAATGACATCCCCCATATTCAGCGTTTTGTCGAAGAGGATATATATTCCCGCGATGATATCGCGAAAGATATCTTGGAGTGCAAATCCCAATCCAACGAACAAAGCCGCCGAAGTAGTCAAAAACATACTGATGTTTAGTCCAATCACATTGAGAATGAAAAAGAACATAATGACATAAATAAAATAATTGACGAAGTTAAATACACTTCTCAAGCGCAACGCTACATCAGGAGGTGAGCTTTTAATAACCGTTTTACGCAAAAAGGTCAAACCATACTTGGTAATCAACAGCGTAAAAACAATAAAGAGAATTGTACCTATTGTAATACTAAGTGATTTACTTGTATAAAGCTCATATTCTAAAAACTTGGAAAGCAGTAGTTTTAAATTCAAAATAAGTCTCTTATTAAGTTAGCTATACTATTTGGACTCGCAATCGTTGAAAAGTCACTTTTATGAACCATCCAATTGATAAATTTAAAGCTTTATCCCAAATATTAAAAGTAAAAACACGAATAATTCCCTATTCTTTTCGCTTCTTGCTAGCGTTATTGTGATTGGATTATAAACTTCTCAAAATAAGATTTTGCACTACTTTTTCCGCTTATTTCCCTCTGCTATTTTCTAGACTTATTTCGTTGATAAATAGATACAAAGCATGATAAATATCACCTCTTACGCACCATAATTTAGCTATTTTTCGCCCTTTACAACTAAACCTAAACTCGAATGAAAATAAAACCAACCCATTCCATTCACATCCCTGTGATGGGACTTGCTTATACCATCGATAGTCCTGTGCGCGTGGCGCAATATGGGCTAGCTTCAACGTTATCTGTTATGGACGATGAGCTCATCGAGCGCATGAACAAATTCTACTGCGAGAAGTTCGAATTACCCTACCAGGAGATTACGAAAAAGATTGATGATTTCAGGGCTAAGCGCATTACAGCCTACCTCAACACTCTAGATACCATAGTAAAAAGAAAATTTGACCACCTAAAAAAAGATTTGCTTCAGAGTAAAAAAAATGTGGAAGACTACATCGAGATGCTGCCTACTGTATCCGAGATTCGCAAGCAACTACAGACGTATATTGACGACAAGATTTCCGCAGACAACCTCAAAAATATTCTAGACACCTATTTGACTCCAGGAGACATTGATGTCAACATTATGACGAAAGTAGATCGTGAAAACTTTGATAAAAAAGAATCGCTACCTGCAAAATACAACGATGCACATGCCGCTTTACGAGGCTTTAGCAACAGTAGTTTGCATTCTTCTGTTGTGCTCTCTGCGGGAATGAATCCCAAGTTGTTCAGTTATTTTGAAGAGTTTGATGCTTTTTATCCCGCGGCTGATCAAGAATTACAAAAGCGAATCATCTTAAAAGTGAGTGATTATCGCTCGGCTTTAATCCAAGGAAGTTTCTTAGCAAAAAAAGGGCTTTGGGTTTCAGAATATCGCATTGAATCGGGCTTAAACTGCGGTGGGCATGCCTTTGCTACCGATGGTTATTTACTGGGTGTTATCTTAGAAGAATTTAAAGTCAAACGCCAAGAATTAATTCAGACGACACACGATTTAATGTGTAAGGCTTTAACTCAGAAAGGCCGCTACACACCAGAAACACCTTTAGCCTTAAAAATAACGGCTCAAGGGGGGTTGGAACAGCAGCTGAACATCAGTTTTTACTGGATCATTATCAAGTAGATTCTGTTGGATGGGGTTCGCCATTTCTCCTTGTACCCGAAGCTACTTCTGTCGATGTGGCTACCCGACAACTTTTAGCCAATGCCAAAGAAGAAGATCTGTATTTGAGTCATATTTCACCCTTGGGTATTCCCTTTAACAACATCAAAGGAACGACGAATGAAATACACAAGGCACAACGCATTGCCAAAGACAAAGCGGGCAGTTCTTGTCCTAGAAAGTATTTGGCTCTAGATAAAACACATGATCCCGAAGGAATTTGCACAGCTTCACGCAAATATCAAACCATTGAACTAGATGCCTTAAAAAATAAAAAGGAAACAATGAGCGAAGTCGCCTATCAGCAGAAATTTAATGCCATTACGGAAAAAGCTTGTCTGTGTATTGGTTTAGCCAATGCTTCATTCTTAGAAAATGATTTGCAAATCAAAGGAGAATCACAAGGCGTTGTGATTTGTCCTGGGCCAAATATCGCTTATTTTACCAAAGAAGTGTCCCTTAAACAGATGATGCAACACATTTATGGCCGAACCAATATCATTGACAGTGAAAACCGTCCGCATTTCTTTTTGAAGGAGTTGCGCATGTATCTGGATCATTTTAAACAGGAAAAAAGTTTACTAGAAGTAGATGCTTCTCCTATAAAAATGAAAAAAATAGAAAAAACCAAAGAGAACTTACTTGCTGGTATTGCCTATTATGAATTGCTATTTGCACAAGATGACACTTATTTTACTGGAGATCAATCCATTATTCTAAAAGAATTAAACGAGAGCAAAATAACCTTATTACACACATAGCGCCCCCTAATTAGTTTTTTTGATTGTCATCAGGTTCTCTTTTCATAGAGAACCTGATTTTTTTAATCCTTCTCCTATCTTGTATCTAACCTTGCTACTATTTCATTTACAATTCAAACACAAACTAACAAAAGCTTACTTATATCACACAACAACAAGGCATTACGCTATTTTTTATTTAGTTTTAAAAATAAAAAATGCAAATCAATCCAACCTTATTTACCTTTTCATTCTATCTCTTACTCATTCTGGGGATTGGTATTCTTGCCTATCGCAAGACGAAAAACTTTTCTGATTACATTCTTGGTGGGCGCAGTTTAGGGCCTTTAGTAACGGCTTTGTCAGCAGGTGCTTCCGATATGTCGGGCTGGCTATTAATGGGGTTGCCAGGCAGTATTTTCAAATCGGGTTTAGCGCAAAGCTGGATTGCAATTGGCTTACTCATTGGTGCTTATTTTAATTGGCGTCTCGTGGCTGGGCGATTACGCGTACATACCGAAATAAGTAACAACGCCTTGACACTTCCTGATTTTTTCCTCCATCGATTTGGGGATGATGGCAAACTAGTCAAGACAATAGCCGCACTTGCAATCCTCTTATTTTTTACGTTGTACTGTTCCTCTGGGATGGTGGCTGGCGCACAATTGTTCACAGCAATCTTTCATCTTTCTTATTTCCAAGCGCTACTGCTTAGTGCCTTGGCAACGATTACCTATACTTTTATTGGGGGATTTTTAGCGGTCAGTTGGAGTGATACTATACAAGCGACCTTGATGTTATTTGCTTTGATTTTGACTCCAATCATGATTATCCTCTCCCTTGGAGGGTGGGACGAAGTCAATGCACAGATACAATTAGCCGTTCAAACGCATCAAATCGCGTATTCCAATATCATCCACAACATCAGCCTCATTACAATTATCAGTGCTGTAGCCTGGGGTTTGGGTTATTTTGGTCAACCCCATATTTTAGCTCGATTTATGGCGGCAGATAGTGCAAAGACGATGCGAAATGCCCGTCGTATCGGTATGACATGGATGTTTTTGTGTTTACTCGGAGCCGTTGCGATTGGTTATGTTGGAATTAGCTATTTTCAAGCCCATCCTGATCAAGCGGCCGGAGTAAACAAAAACAACGAAATGATTTTTATAGAATTAATTCACTATTTATTCAATCCCTGGGTGATTGGCATTCTCTTATCCGCTATACTCGCTGCTGTAATGAGTACGTTAAGTGCACAACTTTTGATGGCTTCCAGCACCTTAACACAAGATTTCTATCACTCTTACCTTCGACGTTCAGCATCTCAAAGAGAATTAGTCTGGATGAGTCGTTTGGCCGTTTTATTGATTTCTTTCATTGCCATCGGTATTGCGCTTGATGAGAACAACAGTATTTTAGGTTTAGTTTCCCGTGCTTGGGCGGGTTTTGGTGCTGCTTTTGGCCCGCTCATCCTCTTTACTTTATTTTGGAAAAAAACAACAGGAAAAGCTGCACTTATAGGAATCACCGTAGGGGGACTCACCGTGATCTTTTGGCCCGTCTTTCAAGAACAGGTACTACATGGCGTTATTTTTGGTTATCGCGAACCCTTGTATGAGATTATCCCTGGTTTTATTTTTAGCTCAATAAGTATTTGGCTATGCTCTCACTTTGGTCGTCCAGTATCAAAACACACAAAAGTAGCCTTCGATACGGCTAATGTTTTATATCGCAAAGAAAAGTAGATCAAATTCGCATTTATACAAGAATAATCCCTTCAATGAATTCAATAACAGCAAGCCAAAGTAAAACAGAACCCAACAGTAGACCTGCTTGCATAAACCATTCTAACCAAGTGGATTCTTCGGCTTCTTTGATATAAAAATAATTACTTATTCTACAACTAAAGTACATATGACGTTTATACTTTTTTAAAGCTATGGTATCTGCAATTTTATACAATGAAAGGTAAAAAAGCAATAATAAGGGAGACAAGATTCCCAAGATAGGCTTGTGCTCCCAACCAACCTCAATTTCAAAACACGCATAAATCACACCGACAATAGATAAAACCAGTAGGGTGTAAAAAACCGCAGTATTTCGAAGGTATCTATGAATTGGAGAATAAAGGAGATTACCCATACAAAGTGTCATAAAAATCAGAAAAAACAGAAAAAAATAATCTTGTTCACTATTCATATCCTTATCAAAACTTAGCAATTAATCTTCTTCAATCCAAGTACAACATTAATCTTTTGCTACAGCAATTTTTACTTTCTTATTCTTCAACCTTGTATTTTCTAATGCTTGTAATAAGGGTTTAATTTTAGCTGTTCGCACGGCAACAAAGGCTTGGGTATCGCGTACATCAATCAATCCGATATCTTCTTTTTGCAGTCCACCTGTTTTAATTAAGTACCCCACAATATCTACTTTGTTGACTTTGTCTTTTTTTCCTGCACTGATATAAATCGTTTTAAAGTCCGTACGATTATCAATGGCATAGGTGCCCTTTAATTCTTCAATCGGCATCGCAGGATCAATAAAGCTGTATGATTCTTCATTGGTCACCATGACATAGGCTTTTCCCGTAGCTTTCATACGCGCTGTACGTCCATTTCGATGAATAAAGGCATCTTCTTTTTCTGGAATTTGATAGTGAATTACATGGCCAATTTCGGGAATATCCAATCCACGTGCGGCCAAATCCGTTGAAATTAGAATATGACAACTTCTATTTCTGAATTTCATTAAGGCACGTTCGCGCTCTTCTTGCAATAATCCACCGTGAAAAGCACCATTCGCTACGCCTTTGTTTGTCAACGTCTCACTGATACGCGCTACTGCATCTCGGTGATTACAGAAAATTAAAATCGTATCCTTTCCTATTTTTCCAATCAGTTGAATCACAGCTTCAAGTTTTTCTTCTGCAGGACAAACCACCTTGCTGAAGGTCAACTTGGGTTTAATTTCTGCTGTTTGTAAGAATTTGAGGTTAGTAGGGTTTTCAATCCCTGTAAAATCAGGTATTCTTTTCAATGCGGTAGCCGAAGTCAGCATGCGAAATTCAAGTCGATCGAATGAATTAATAATGTAATCCATATCGTCTTGAAATCCCATTTCTAGTGCTTTATCAAATTCATCAACAACATAGCTGTGTACCATTCCCGTATCAAATGAATTTTCTTCCACATGAAAAGCCACTCTTCCAGGAGTTCCAACCAATACAGCAGGTGGAGAAGCTAAGTTATTCAATTCTGTGCGCGTGGAATGCCCACCATAACACGCATTGATTTTAAAAGCCGTTCCCATCTTCTTAAACACCGTTTCAATCTGTAGTGCCAATTCACGTGTAGGCACGAGAATAACGGCTTGTACCCCTTTTACTGCAGGATTCAATCGCTGCACCAAAGGCAATAAGAAAGCTAATGTTTTACCCGATCCTGTAGGGGACAATAAAACAATATTATTTTTTGTTTGTGCGGTTTGAAGAGTTTGAAGTTGCATCTCATTTAAGGTTGCAATTTCCATTTTTTTAAGGATAGCTGCTTGATTCATGGTGTAAAGGTAGGAGATTTTGGTTTACAGTTAACCACTAATGGTTTTTGCTGTAAAAAGTAACTCGTTTTACCGCAATACAAACTTTATCAATAATTTAATTTTTACTCCAAATAGAGCGATTTAAATTACAAAAATTAAACAAAAACAACCAATTACATATTAATAACAAACTCAAATTAGATAATAATCAATTTTATATAGAATTTTGAGCCAATAAACAGGTTAAATCCCTTTTTAATCATTAAATATTCAATACAATGAAAAGAAACAAAAATCCATTTTTTCTTGCCTTTTTAGTTCTAACAACGAACAGTTGTTGCACAGAAGACACTATTGTCTCCTCTGAAAAAACTGTAAAAACAACAAATTACAAGCAAGATTATCATATTTTAAAAGACTATGTCCGTATAGATAAAGTCAACCAGAAATACTACTTGGATTTCAGTCAACAAGAACATCAAGCACAGCTCACTAGTATAGCTCCTGATCACAAAAAAAGCTTTAGCCATGAATTAGATCGGTTGAATCGTTACATCCAAGAGAAAAAAGGAAATGGCGCTTCTTTTATCATCATGCAAACACCAAATGAGACGTATTATGCAGGTTTTGAACCAACCGACTTATCCACAACCTCAACAGCAGATAAAAGTAGGTCAAATCCCATTCACAAACTAACCTTTAATTCACCAAATAGTCCACAACGACATACGATTTTTACTGGACAAGATAAAATTCGAACGATTGTCTCCATGTTTTCTTCAGAACGCGGTTTAAAAGCGACATTAACCTGTCAAACAGGTACTTCTTCGGGACAAGCTCCCACCGTAATACTCACAACAATTAATCATACTTTTCAAGGGGAAATTAATTGGACACATACAAAAGCAGAAGCAAGCGTAACTTGGGATTTTGTATTTACCGTGGATCGTGCAACTATTTCGGTCTTAGGAAATGTGTACAACGGTCATGGTGATGGTAGTTTTCCGACAGAACCAACAGCTGGATAATCCAATCAGTCGAATGCGATTCCAGGTAACAGGACCGATTTACCCCAATAAAAAAGCCTCTTCTTTCGAAGAGGCTTTAGTGCGGGTGATAGGACTCGAACCTACACACCTTGCGGCACCAGATCCTAAGTCTGGCGTGTCTACCAATTTCACCACACCCGCAGGTGGCTCCAGAACTGCTGTACACTTGTGTACTGTTGTTCTTTTAAGACGTTGCAAATATACAACCTGTTTTTTAATGCGCAAGAAAAAAATAATTTTTTTTTATTCTTATGTTTGTAAGGAATAATATAACTGTATCGATATATACTATGAAAGATTCAAAACAATTTGTTCAAGAAAACAAGCAACGTCTTCTGGATGAGCTAATTGAACTACTAAAAAAACCTTCTATCAGTGCAGATAGTGCGTACTCACAAGACGTAATAAACACGGCAGAAGCAGTAAAAGAAAATTTAATAAAAGCAGGTTGCGACAAGGTAGAATTGTGCGAAACGCCGGGATATCCTATCGTATATGGAGAAAAAATCATCGATCCTGCTCTTCCAACGGTGTTGGTTTACGGTCATTATGACGTACAACCAGCAGATCCAATTGAACTTTGGACATCTCCACCGTTTGAGCCTGTAATTAAAACAACACCCCTTCACCCAGAAGGAGCGATCTTCGCACGTGGAGCATGTGATGACAAAGGGCAAATGTTCATGCACGTGAAAGCGGTTGAATATATGATTGCAACAAACACTTTGCCTTGTAACGTGAAATTCATGATTGAAGGAGAAGAAGAAGTTGGATCAGTAAGTTTAGGTTGGTTCGTCAAAAGAAACCACGACAAATTGAAAAACGACGTGATTCTTATTTCTGATACGGGAATGATTTCCAATCAACAACCGTCCATCACAACAGGATTGAGAGGATTGAGTTATGTGGAAGTGGAAGTAACAGGTCCGAACAGAGATTTACACTCTGGATTATACGGAGGAGCGGTTGCTAACCCCATCAACGTATTAACGAAGATGATTGCTTCTTTACACGATGAAAACAATCACATCACGGTTCCAGGATTCTATGACAAAGTAGAGGAATTATCACGCGAAGAGCGCGATGAAATGGCTAAGCGTCCATTCTCTTTAGACGATTACAAAAAAGCATTGGATATTGATGAAGTATACGGAGAAGCTGGTTATACAACCAACGAGCGCAACTCGATCCGTCCAACATTAGACGTAAACGGAATTTGGGGTGGATATACAGGAGAAGGTGCTAAAACAGTAATCGCAAGTAAGGCATTCGCTAAAATCTCGATGCGTTTAGTTCCAAACCAAGATTGGGAAGAGATTACAGAACTATTCAAAAAACACTTTGAAAGCATTGCGCCTGCAGGTGTAAAAGTGGAAGTAAAACCGCATCATGGAGGACAAGGGTATGTAACGCCTATCGACTCTATTGGGTACCAAGCGGCAGCAAAAGCGTATGAAGATACCTTTGGGGTAACACCGATTCCAGTTCGCTCTGGAGGAAGTATTCCAATCGTTGCGCTATTTGAAGAGGAATTAGGATCTAAATCAATTATGATGGGATTCGGATTGGATTCAGATGCCATTCACTCTCCAAATGAGCATTTTGGTGTTTTCAACTACTTGAAAGGAATTGAAACCATTCCATTGTTCTACAAATACTACATGGAATTAGTAAAATAATTTAGAACTCATCTTGACTTTTTTGATTGAAGTGAAAATTAGCTATTTTGAATCTGATTAAAGGCATTTTTAAGTTGCATAGCAGGGCTACGGAATGAAAAAATGGCAAAAAGCAGGCTCAAAATAGCAATTTTTCAACCAATTAGAGAAAGTCAAGAGGAGTTCTTATACAAAAAAGCGAGTACCTTTTGGTTACTCGCTTTTTTTATGTTTGTTCTTTTCTTCAATCCACAGTGCCATGTATTTGGTACTTTGCGCACTGTGATGTTTAAATACTTCTACTAGAAAATGACGTTTACGGTGGTTGTCTATATCTTGATCTAAAAGCAAAACGCTTTCTTTGAAAATTGCTGTATACTTTGCTTTACTATAAGAACGTTGCAGTAAAGTCCTTCCTTTTTCTTGTTTTTCAAGCCAACTACTTTCGCTTTGATACAATTCAACGGCTTTTTGGATGAACTCTTCTACCTCATCTGCAACAAACCCATTCCACTCTTCGGCTGTAGCCATGGCTTCTATTCCCACAGTTGTAGTTACATTGGGCGTTCCTACACGCATGCCATCCACAAACTTTCCTTTTATTCCAGCCCCAAAGGCAATTGGAGCTAACATGACTCTTGCTTGCCCCACCACTGCTAAAGCATCTTCTGCCCTACCGTGAATGAAAAAATTTTCTTTCGGATTGTGTAATTGCAATACTTTAGCTGACGGATAAGCACCATAAATATGCAATTGAACTTGAGGTAATCGCTTGCGTAGCAATGGCCATATTTCTGTTTTTAAGCGCAAAACTGTCTGCCAATTGGGTTCGTGAATAAAGTTGCCAATAAAAACAAACCCTTCTCTTTGTTCAAAAGGCAACCATTCGTCTTGTTCCTCTACGGATAGTTCATTTTCTAAAAAAGGAAGAACCAAAAGAATATCAGGGGGAAGTTGAAATTGATGAACCAATAACTCAAGTTCCACACTAGAAATCAAGAGTGTCAAATCACAACGCATAATACTCGCCAATTCGCGCTTGGTTTTATCGCTATATAAATAATCGTCAATAGTTCCCACTCCCTTTTTCACTAGTTCCTGACGGGCGTAACGCAAAAAGTGGAGATCCTCAGTATCGAGTAAGGTACGCGCTTGAGGGCATTGAGCCGTTACGCGCCATCCGAACTGTTCCTCCATCATAAAACGGTCGTACATCACCCAATCGGGCTGTAAATCCGCTAATACTTGGTCCATGCGCTCATCATTGAGATAAACCTCAATTTCATTCAATTGAAAAATACTCAAATCATCGCTATAGGGTGATTTCTGTGCAGTAGATCCAAAGTAAATATCCATGTTCCACGATTGAAAGACCTCCAACAGCTGTAACATGCGCTTACCCGCTGCAGAGGAACGCGATTCGGGCCATACCTGACCGATAATTAATATCTTCTTCCCTTCTAATGAATTATCCATCTCGCAAAAATACAGCTTCTTCTGTACTAAATCGTTCCAATTTTTAATCTCTATTATATTTAGTATTTTTGTGACAAACGAAAAGGAATTATGTTAGGACTTAAACTTTTAACCGATCCAAGATGGGCTAATATTGCCGAATCTAATCTTGAAGAAATCTTGACTGATCACTGTTGGTGTGAACAAAAAGCGGCGACCAATGCCATTACGCTAATTGCCTACAACTCAGAACACGACGATTTAGTAACGGAATTAACGGAAATCGCTATTGAAGAGATGGAACATTTCAAAATGGTTCACGAGATTATCAAGCAAAGAGGTTATACCTTAGGGCGCGAACGCAAAGATGATTACGTGAATCAATTGGCTAAATTTTGCAAAAGAGATGGGAGTAGAAATGATGCTTTCATCGATCGCTTGCTTTTTGCTGCTATGATCGAAGCTAGAAGTTGTGAGCGTTTTCGCGTGTTGTCGCAAAACATTGACGATGAAGAACTAGCTAAATTTTATTATGACTTAATGGTTTCTGAAGCCAATCACTATACGACTTTCTTAAAATTTGCCCGCAAATACACGGAACGCGTAGACGTTGATAAACGTTGGAAAGAATGGCTGGATTTTGAAGGTAACTTAATTCAGAGTTACGGAACAAAAGAACATATCCACGGATAATAATTAAAATGCGAGTAGTGATACTCGCATTTTTTTATGGCGTGGGTTTAACGCTCTAATTTTTTTATTTTCTGCAATAATTTACGTGCCTTACTCTGATAGGCAGGCGTCTTTTCATGAAAACGCACTTCAATCAATTCTCCAATTAATTTCGCTTGTTCAGGAAATTTAGGTGCTAAACGCATAATAATATGCATCGCATTGGATTCTGTTGCTACTTTGGTTTCTGAGGTTAACCAAACCAAACACTGATCGAGAATCGCCTCTTCTAGTGTTGCATCTAATAGATTCCCTCTTTTTTCAACTAAAACAATCGCCATTTTACTCGTCAATCGCTTGACACTTTCATCTTCTACTTGGGGCAATTGACGAATGAATAACTCAATATAAGGATCTAATAGGAACGGATTCGCTTGGAGCAAATCATCCAAAACAATACTGGCTAATACATTGACCTTGATTTTTGGATCAAAGGTAAAATCAACCAACGTTTCAATCAATGCTCCTGCATTCGATACTTGTTGTATGATTTTTTTTCGACTTGCTAAACTCGTATTTCCAACGACTAATGCCTCATAAATTTCTTTATTCATTGATTGAACAGCATAAGAATAAACATTTTACATCTGTAAATATAAGTCGTTTTTTCAAAAATAGCATCGGATTTATTTGGTTGTTATTTTATTTGTTCTATATTTGTAGAACAACATCTACATAAATAGATTTAAAAATACTAAATCATCCTTAAAAAAAATAAATTCATGATTAAACTACCTCAAACAGAAGAACAACTCATGGAGTATATATGGGAATTACAAAAGGCGTTTTCCAAAGATCTGTTGGACAAATACCCGGAACCGAAACCCGCTCAAACAACGCTAGCCACGTTGCTCAAGCGATTGACTGAAAAAGGGTTTATCACCTATGAGACCTTTGGAAATTCAAGAGCTTACACCCCATTGATCCATAAAGAGGATTATTTTGAAACGCACCTCAACCATTTGGTAGAGCAACATTTCAATAATTCTGCGTTTTCCTTTGCCTCATTCTTCACGCAAAAAAGCAAGATGAGCAAGAAAGAATTAGAAGCTTTAAAAAAGATTGTCGAAGACCAAATCAAAGACTAAACGTATGCTGCTATACCTCATCCAAACCACACTCTTATTGCTCTTGACTATTGGAATTTACAAGCTGTTCTTGGAATCTACCAAAATCCATGTCTTCAAGCGATATTATCTACTTTTTGCCTTAGCTTTTATTTTTCTGTTGCCGTTAATCAAAATTTCCTCTACGAGTATATTAACTGCAACCAATATGAAACTACAAGAGTTAAACGAAGTGATTATTTCTCCTCAAACACAGACTGCTGAAGGGCTACCAAAAACATGGTCGGTGTCTAGTATATTGTGGAGTATTTACGGATTAGGGGTTCTTTTGATGAGTATCCGTTTTATTCGTTCACTACGTCATTTTAACCGCTTAACTCAAGAAGGAACTGTACTATATGACAAAGGGCAACGCTTTGTTCTCTTAAATCATCTAGACAGTGCCTTTACATTTAGACAGACCATTTATTTACCCCTTCATCTTCCAATTGATTGGAACAATAAAATTCTCTTACACGAATACAATCACGTCAAACAGCGACATTCAATAGACATTTTATTGATTGAAGGGTTGAAAATAGTCTTTTGGTTTCAACCGCTTTTGTATGTGTACCAACAACAAATTGCTTTAAATCACGAATTTCTAGCGGATGATACACTGAATACATCCAAGCAAGAAACACAAGAATATTTACAATTACTATTAACCCAAACCTATCAACACCAAGAACTTCCTCTGAGCAGTTCTTTTAATTTTAATTTAACCAAAAAACGTTTCACTATGCTCACAAAAACCAACAAACCATTACAAAACACTTTTGCAATTTTAAGTACTTTAACCTTATTTGCTTTCATGGGAATTACGACTGTAGTTGCTCAAGATAAGCCTAAACACAAAAGTGAAATAGCTCCGAAATCAGGACAAACGGAAGACTCAAATGAAGTACACATTGCAGTGACAGAACCCGCCAACTATCCCGGAGGAATGAATTCCTTTAATCAGGAGTTCATCACCAATTTTGAAGCGCCAAAATTTGAAGGAGAATCTATCCGCGTTATTCTTCAATTTATTGTGGAAAAAGACGGGAGTTTGAATGAAATAAGGATTGTCAGAGATCCCGGTTTTGGTGTAGGAGAAGCAGCAATAAATGCTTTAGCTAAAACAAAGAAATGGATTCCAGCCAAAGACAATGGAAAATTAGTACGCAGCCAATTCACACTACCTATTACAATACGCGTTGACCCAACAGAGGCGACAGAAAAAGAAGTCTAAAAAAATTAACATTTTTTTATAAATTTTAGAAGAAGAGCATCCAACTGCTCTTCTTTTTTATTACCTTTAGTCCACCTAAAAACTACAGAATGAAAATTCACCTTACTATTCTTTTATTTCTTTTAACTTTAGGTAGTCTATCGGCTCAAAACTCAACTTCTACTTCTCCAAAGGAAGAACAGTTGATGGATGACGATGAAATTTACATACTGGTTGATAAAGCTCCAGAATATCCGGGAGGATTCTCCGCTTTCTCGAAGGATTTTGAGGCTCAATTCGAATCGCCACAACTAGATGCTTCCATACGCAAATTGGTATTTGTAGTTCGATATGTTGTAGAAAAAGACGGTCAAGTCTCTACTATTGACATCGTAAGAGATTATGGCTATGATATTGAACAAAGCGTTAAAACAGCCTTTGAACAATTGAAAACATGGCAACCTGGATCAAACAAGGGTCAGCCTGTACGCGTATTAATGACCTTGCCCATTACCGTTTTTCCGATTATAGAAGAATCCAAGTAATCACATACTAAACAGCTATCTCGTTTAAACTATCTTTTACTTTCTTTGTTAAACTGGCATACACCAACTCATAGGAATGATCAATTAATTCTTTGAGCAAGGTCCATTGTACAGAACCTCCAAGGTGAATGCTATTCCAATGCTTTTTACTCATGTGATAACCCGGGGTAATCTCACTGTAATCCGCACGCAATTCTTCTGCCTTTTCAGGGTCACATTTTAAATTGACAAAGCAATTCCCCTGCTCCCATTTCGTTAAATTAAGCAAGAGATAAATCTTCCCTCCTACTTTAAAAGTCAGGGTTTCTTCATCAAAAGGAAAATCTTCTGTTGTTCCTTTTTTATTTAAACAGTAATCGTAAATCACATGTACATCCATAATGTAGGAGATTAAAAAATTTGATATAAAATCGGTTTACTTGGCGAGGCATCATTGACAAAAGAGGCAATTTGTATATTCAAAATATAGAAATCATCTTTTACCGTTGTTGGCACATAAATCATCTCCGTAATGGTAGCATCGAACTGAGCATCAGCATTGACTTGATCCACATCATCTACTTTCCAAAACGCTTTATGCGCTAAGAGTTTTCCCTCATCTTTTTCTTTATCTACACTTGGTAAGTCAATAAGTAAATGTTTAATTCCTTGTTCACGCAAAAAAGTAGCAGCTTCTGCAGCTAAATAGGGAGGATTCGTATGCGAATACTTTTGGTGTTTCTTTTCTTGTTCATTGGGTAAAGTGCGAATCACAATGGCTTTTTGTCCTTGTGACTGCCATACGTGACGCAGTTGTTCTACTCCAATAACTGCATCTCCATTTTCCTCTATTTGAGGCGCAATGGTAACGACTTGTGCTAAAAAAACAAAGGTTTTTAAGCTGTCATTAACGCTGTAAAAATCGCGGGTAATATGCCCCAAGCATTCGGTATGTGTACCGTGTCCATGGGGATTAAAGGCAATGGTATTAAAATTTGTAGACGATTGTCCTTCACTAACTTTCCCTACCCAATCGCCCACGCGAACAGGTTCAATAGAGGGTTTATCCAAATACCATGCAATGGGATTTTCTTCCGTATTGGTTAAAGGGATAGAGATATCGATGGGCTGAGAAAAATCAACGGTGTAGTTTTGATCCGAAAAAGAAAAGGTTGCTTTCAATGTTTTATTTCAAATCTAACCAAAATAAATCAGATGCAATACCGTCACTTAAAAATTTTCCTTTATCTGTTATGGTTAATACTCCTTCCACTTCTTGCATCAAACCATCAGCGATAAAAGAAGCGGACTCACGGACTAGATACGCATGGTATATGGAACCAAATTCTTGTGCTATACGCACTAAATCCACTCCCCAAATCGTGCGCAATCCCGTCATAATGTATTCATTATAACGATCTGAAAGCGAAAGCTTTTCTACTTCTGAAGGCAATTCACCTCCTTCAATAGACTTAATATACAAGGGATTATTTGCAATATTCCAGCTGCGATACGTACCGTCAAAACTGTGAGCAGAAGGACCAATACCCAAATATTTTTTACCCAACCAATAGGCCGAATTATTTTTAGAATAATACCCTGGTTTAGCAAAATTAGATAACTCATAGTGAACATATCCATTGGCTCTTAATTTTTCAATCAACAGCATAAAATGCGCATGTGCTACTTCTTCTTTAGGACTGGGAACCACTCCTTTTTGAATGAGCTTATTTAGAGCAGTGCGCTCCTCCACCGTCAAGGCGTAACACGAAATATGAGGAATACCCAAATCCAAAATACGCTGAATGTTTTCGAGCCAACGTTCATTCGATAGATTGGGAATACCGTAAATCAAATCGATAGAAATATTGTCAAAATATTGAACTGCTTCTTTTAAACAGCTAATCGCTTCTTGTGCATTATGTGCGCGATTCATCATCTTAAGGTCTTCCTCTCCAAAAGATTGAATGCCTATACTCAATCGATTGACTTTGGATTGCGCCAAACGATGAATCGTTGACGTCGTTAAATCATCTGGATTTGCCTCTAGTGTTATTTCAGGTTGATCGACCACCGTATAATTTTGATAAACAGTTGCAAGTAACGCATTGATTTCTTCAACAGCTAAAATACTAGGTGTACCTCCTCCAAAATAGATGGTTTCTATGGTTTCACCTTTCAACTCCTCTTTGCGCAAGAGCAGTTCGCGATGTAATGCAGTCAACATTTCCTCTTTTTTCTTCAAGGAAGTAGAAAAGTGAAAATCACAATAGTGACACGCTTGCTTACAAAAGGGAATGTGAATATATATACCTGCCATTACTTTTTAACTCGATCTTGATTTTGTTTGATAAAAGCATCCCAACCGCTATATGATTTTCCAACTACCGTTTTTCCTGAATTGAAGAAATGACAAACTGCAGCTGCTAATCCATCAGTACTATCGAGATTTTTAGGCAATTCTTTTAATCCCAACAATTGTTGTAACATCTTAGCTACTTGTTCTTTACTTGCATTCCCATTACCTGTAATGGCCATTTTTATTTTTTTAGGTTCGTATTCCGTAATAGGAATACCTCGAGACAGCCCCGCAGCCATAGCTACCCCTTGGGCGCGTCCTAACTTCAACATCGACTGTACGTTTTTGCCAAAAAAAGGAGCTTCAATGGCAATCTCATCTGGACAATGGGTTTCAATTAATTCAATGGTACGTTCAAAAATTCGACGCAATTTCGTATAGTGATCGTCGTATTTATTCAATTGCAATTCATTCAATTGAATAAACTCCATTTTCTTATTCACCACGCGTATGAGTCCAAATCCCATAATCGTCGTACCTGGATCAATCCCTAATATGATTCTATCTAGTGTCAAATGCTTAATTTTTGTTATTGTATTCACCAAGACACAAAAAATATAGTTTACTTTGCGTTGATGAAAATTGTATCCAACAAAACTAAGCAATTCCTTGTACTTCTACTTAAGATTATCGTGGTAAGTAGTGCTTTTTATTATATCTATAACAAACTGGCAAATGACGATAGTTTAGATTTTGGACTCGTAAGCGAAGTGGTTGCAGATCCCAAAAACACGCTAGCTCTTTTTGCTTTACTTTGCTTGACTTTTTCTAATCGATTTATTGAGATATTAAAGTGGCAGAATTTATCTTCTCTCATCCACCCTGTAACTGTTGGTCAGGCAACTAAGCAAGTTCTCAGTGCCTTGACCTTAGGAATTTTTACGCCTAATGGCATTGGAGAATATGCGGGAAAAGCCTTGTATTTTCCTAAAAAAGACACCGGAAGGGTAATTTTCCTCAATATGGTATGCAATGGTGTACAGGTGATTTATGCGATCGTTTTTGGTTTAATTGGTCTTACTATCCTCAACTATACCCATCAGTTTATTCCTCCCTATTATTTGTGGATCCTGTATGGTATTGCAATCGCTATTGTGTTGCTTTTTTTGTCTTTACGCCACCTAAGTATTAAAGGTTATTCATTCAATACTGTGATTCAACTATTGAGAGAGATTCCCAAAAAAACACATCGCAAGAATTTATTTTTAGCTTTATTGCGCTATGCTTCATTTACGCATCAATACGTAATTTTGTATTATCTATTTGGTGTATCAATTCCCTATTTTGAATTGTTGTGTGCGGTGTCTGCCATCTATCTATTAGCTTCTTCCTTGCCTAATTTTCAATTTTTAGAATTTGCAGTTAAGGGCAGTATTGCTATGTTTATTTTTTCTGCTTTGGAGGTGAATCAATGGATCGTTGCTTTAGTAGCTACTTTGATTTGGTTATTGAATATCGTGCTTCCCATTTCAATTGGCAGTTACTTTGTATTGACATTTAAGCTTAAAAAGTAATTATTGCTTGTGCAGCACAAGAGGCAGCACAAATTGACTGGTTACGGGAACGCCTCGTTTAGTTGCGGGTGACAATGTGCGAAACTGTTTACTTTTTTCGAGTAAGAGACTATCTACACTTTTGAGTTGTTGTTTTACACTGTCGTTTAACTGATAAAGAGATAGAGCGACTTGTGCATCTGCTTGAATAGTTACTAACACTTTTAATGTATCTATCGTTTCAAATGTTCCACGAAGGGTATCCACACGAAGGTTTTCTTCTAAAGCAGCCGTGATATAATCAAAAAAACACGCTTTGCGCGCTGTTTCATCAAAAATAGTATCACAACTAGCCACACTGGGATAAGTATCCACTTTTGTCCAATCAATTTTGTTTAACTCTTCCTCGAGTAATTCTTGCTCATTGGGAAGCTGAGCGGACATCCACTGACATGAAGTGAATGCAAAAGGAAAAAAGAAAATTATCCAACTCGATTTCATCAAACAATATTGTTGTACATTAGTTAATCAAAAATACAAAAAAAATAGAGATGGACTATTTCTTATTAATATTAAGCCTATTACTATTAATTTTCGGAATAATTGGCAGTGTTCTTCCGGCCCTACCCGGACTTCCAGTTAGTTGGTTGGGCATGTTGTGTCTGTATTTTGTAGACGGCATTGAGATGAGTAGTCTGGCTCTTTGGGGGAGTTTAGGGATAACAATTGTCGTATCCATTTTGGATTACGTCATTCCCGCTCAAGGAACCAAGCGTTTTGGAGGAAGCAAATACGGCGTTTGGGGAACCAATATTGGTTTAATCCTCGGTATTCTTACCCCTGTCCCTTTTGGCTTTATTTTAGGGCCTTTTCTAGGCGCTTTCATTGGTGAACTAATCTTTGACAGTCGAGATATTGCTCGTGCACTAAAAGCGGCTATAGGCTCGTTTATCGGATTCCTTGCTTCTACCTTCTTAAAGATTATCTTTAGTCTTGCTTTTTTAATTTGGGGACTCGCATTAATGATTGGAAAATTCGCTTCGCTTTCTTTACCTTGGTCGTCCAATTAAGGGCTTATTGATAAAGGTAATTCCAATTCCCAAAAGGATAATACACCCGCCAATAACCATTTGAATGGAAATAGCTTCATCTAAGAAATACCAGGCGAGTAGAGCAGCAAATAGCGCTTGACTTAGCAAACTCAAAGAAACGCGAGTCGCTCGCATATTTTGGGTAGCATAACTAATCAGCAACCACGCCAATAGCTGACACACAATCCCTTGTACGATTAACGTCATCCAACCTGCTGTAGAAAACCCTGTAAACTCGGATCCCATAATGCCATTGAGCACAGCGAGAAATAGAGTCGATACGGTAATGCTATACAACATAAAGGAAACAACACCAACTTGGCCTAATACTTTCTTACTCAATAAAATATAAGTCGCATAAAGCAAACCAGAAAGAATACTGAATAGAAAGGGAATATCAAACGATAAGTTGACAAATACTTCAATTCCCACTAAGGTAACCATACCGATTAACGCCAATACCGTTCCAATCCAAAAATTGAGCGAAGGTTTCATTTGCAAAAAGAAGTAACTTCCTATACCCACCCAAACTGGGGCCAAATTACCTAAGAGCGTTGCTTGCGTAGCGGTTGAGCCCTGAATAGCAATATTCCAAACACCTATATCCAAACCGAAACACACGCCACATAACACCATCAAAATCGTTGTTTTACGATCGTATAATTTAATTTGTTTGGTCAATAAAGCATAAGGAACGATAAACAGAGCCGCAATTCCCATGCGATAAAAAGCGGATATAAGTCCTGGCACTAAAGCCATTTTCACTAATACGGGAAAAATAGAAATACACAGAATTCCGATAAACAGAGCAATCCTAGGTTTATTTGCCATTTGATTTATATACTTTTTAATTTGCCTTGCAAAATACGTTAGTTTTTTTGTGTTTTCACTCTTTTCCATTTATGTTTTTCCTGTGAATCGAAAGTCAAAAACAAATAAAAAAAGCCTTACCCCAAAGGGCAAGACTTTCTGTTTATTACCATCGGCTTTTTCTTATTCAACAGGATTAACTGTTAATTGATCCATTGTAAAATAAAGGGCTGTATTTGCATATCCTTGTGCATTTTTATCTGTTGTATCAAGGAAAAACAACAAGTACTTCACTTCTCCAAGTGAGGATAAATCAACGGTATTCCAGTCCTTACTTATGGGATTCACTCCATTTCTGAAATCAACAAAATAGTGTGTTACAGGTTCCGTTGCGGTTAATTTCATATCTGCTCCCACTCCATAAACGTGTAAAGCAAAATAATCACCTGTTTTGAAGGTAGTAGCATAATCATCCCCTTCTGTAATTCCATAGTAAGACCAAGGGCTAATTGCTACAGCTGTACTTACAGCTTTATAGCGATTTGCATCATCTAGAGTGACCACTGCGCTAAAATTTTCTATCTCTATCTCAGCTCCTGCTTGCAATACACTCGCATCGGGTTTATGATCTGCATAAGCAACTAAAAACGGTTTTCCCTTGCCTGCAATTCCCCCTTGTGCCATAGACCCCCATTGGTTGCTTAGCCATCCTCCCTCTGTTTCCAATTGATTGGAGTTGTCATTACTATTCGAAACCGTAAATCCATACCACATCTTCCATTCTGACACTGCATTGTGATTGAAACTAAAAACAGAAGTCTTTAAAGCGATATCTTCTGTAAATGTATTTTTCCAAATCTTTCCTCCTGCAGTATCCAAACCATCGGTTAAATCAAAATCAGCAAGATTTAATCTCACATAGTCAAAATCGTCAGATTTTGCAACCTGAACGGTATAGGTATATAATTCTACCTTATTTCCACGTTCGATTTTTAACGATATCTTATGTTCACCTGGTGTCTGAAAAGCATACTTTAAAGTAGACTCCTTGGAGATTACTTGGTTAGCTGTGTGGTCAAACCAAGTAAAAACAGCTCCTTGCGCTTCTACTTTTGGGTCAATTACAAGTTCTTGAAAAGTAACTGCTGTTAGAGAACCCTTATCTTGGGCAACATTATATACCCCACTATCGTCACTCGAACAACTTGTTAATGTTACCGTTGTTAAACTTAGCCCCAAGACAAATAGGGTACTCAAACGCAAAAAACTCTTTTTCATAATTATAAATTAAATGTTAGTATTTTTATTCTAGGTGCAAATCAATGGCTCCCGCCACTTCGGTAGAGGTTTCGCCAAGCCAACCCGCTTCCTGATTTAATCCGGTGTAAATTTTAATAAAATCAATTCCTGGTAAGTGTACTTTGTTTCCTGCTTTATCCACCGCCCAATCAATATCAATCGTTGCACCTTCTCTAGTATTCGGATAATTGTCCGCATATCCCCAAGCAAATGCCTTCAACTGCCAACTATTTTCTGATGATCCAACCTCTACTGCATTATTAGGCAACAATGTTCCACTATACGCAATTGAATCTGCTTTGATCCATTGAGGGTAATAACTTTGTTGATGAAACTGATTTTTGGTCTTCCATCCTTCATTGCCTTGATTGTCTTTCCAACGCATGTATTCTTTTACTTCTCCTGGTGTCTCTTCCGCCTGTTTCGTTGGTCGATAATACACAATCCTATAGTTTTCAATTACCGCGAGGTTATGGTGTTCACTGCCAGCAATTTCAAACCATTCGTCTTCGTCCGGCATGCCATTTTTGTTTTTATCATAGGCGACGAGAATAACTCCAGGTTCTGCATTATTGGCAAATGCATTTCCCAAAATTCGAACATCTCGTTTATCCGGTACATTGTCAATGGTATGATCAAATCCAAAAACCACATACCCACCAAAACCGCCTAATGTGATGACTTCATTCTTAACCAATGCCTTTTCGGCCTTTACTCTCATACTTTCTTGCGTATCACCTGCTTCATATAGTGGTAATTCATTCACGAATTGCCCAAATGCAGGCGCATACTCCAAAACTTTTGTCACCGTTTTTTTCGCTGTTTTGGTTTCTTCCTCTCCTGATTCACGATCGCTAGAACAACTTATTCCACTGCATAAAACGGTGCTTACTAAGACCAATAGTTTTACTCTTCTCTTCATGTGTAGTTTCTTTTTCTCATTATAGGCGAATTGCCATTCTTCTTTATCCCCGTTTTATTATTAAGGGAGAACTCCATTTCCCCCTACTGGGTAATAAAGGCAATATGCGCAGGAATATTTCCGGCTGTGGTTTTCCATTTCAGCGTTCCATCTGGCGCATAACAATAAATATAGCCAGTTCCGATATAATCTTGTGCATCCGTAATATAGATTTCTTTCGTTTCTGGGTTAACAGCAATACCATAAGGCAACAAAATCTGTTGTGCTGTACCATCCGTAATGATAGCAGGGCGAATGACTTGTTTGGTTGCTGTATCTAGAATTCCGAAAGAAACTTCATTTGCATTCGTATTCGCTTGATAAGCATTGGCATAATAATACAATTTATCCTCATCCATTGTCATATTTGATACGGGAATATTTAATCGTTGCTTAACTTCATCTGTTGCTGTATCAATGACGTATAGATTAGGGGGGATTTCTCGGTAATTTCCTCTAGAACTAACATAGACATCCCCTCGGCGATCTACTTGCATGCGATGTAAATTGGGCGCTACTTCTATTTTTTTCACTTCCGTAAAGGTCGTTAAATCAACAACAGAAACGGTAGTGTCGTAACTGGGTTCGCGATAACCTCCTGAGTTAGCTACATATAATTTATTCCCTTTAATTGCCATTTCTTCTGGTTGATAGCCTACCTGTACTTTGCGCATAACCTGTAGAGATAGAGTGTCAATTTCTGCAACAAATCCAATTTCTGCGTTGGGGTTGACTTCGATCTTTCCTGCGAATGAACTTACATAGGCTTTTCCGTTAGCAAAAGCTAAAGATCGACAATTAGGCAAGTGAATTTGCTTGAGGTGTTTACCCGTAGCCACATCAAAAACTTCGATAAAATTGGAGGCATTAATTGTTGCATATGCTTTGGTTCCATATATTTTCAAATCATTTCCTACATCGCCTAATTCACGGGGAATAGACGGGTTTCTCTCGGCAAAAATATCGCGTGTATACAAGCCTGTTTCATAGTTAAACCAATCAATTGTTGCCCGATTCATTCCCATATTTCCTTCATTCAACAAGTAGAATCCTTGGTAATGTTCTAATTGCACCGGAATAGAGACTACCGAACTATCGGAGGCAAAAATCAATTCGTCTTTTCGACAACTACTGACGAGCAAACTAATCAGAATGAACCCATAACTTATCTTTCGCATATCCTTATAAATTTACTTGTAAGCTTAAGCGGAAGTTCCTTCCCGGCATAGGGAAATTTGTAACCACTTCGTAATATTGATTGGCAAGATTATTTGCTTCCGCTCGAATCTGAATGGTTTTATTGTTCCACTGTAATTCCCTTTGCACATTTAAATCATGCGTATACCAAGGTTGTAACTCATTGCGTACGGTGTTGTTTTTGTTTCCATTGTATCGCTTTCCTACATAAATAAAACTGTAGTTCAGCTGCCAATTGCGATAATCTACTCCGATTGTACCTGACCCCGAATGCCAAGGCGTATACGGAATTTGATCTCCGTAATACGAAGGTTTACCTGATGGCGTTACGCTTAAGTCTTGAGCAATCGTATAATCATAAGTCAATCCCACCTGAGCCTTCATTCCACTAAAGGGTTCCCAGCTGGTTTTGATTTGACTTTCAACTCCATAATTTTCTACTTTTCCCAAATTAGACATCATCCAACGCATCATACTGGAAGTAGGCGAAGCGATAATCTTATCTTTGATCTGAGCACAATACGCCTCTACTGTTAGTTGTACTTCTTTTAACACCTTGCTTTTAATCACCAATTGATGGGTGAATCCTACATTAAATTGACGAGAATGTTCTGGTTTTAAATGGGACGTCCCCATTTGAGTATAGTACAAATCGTTAAACGTAGGCAAGCGATACAGCTGTTTGTAGAATGCATGAACCGTAAAATTTGACAGCTCCCAAGGTTGATAACGCAGAAAAACAGAAGGAGTGAATAACGATCGATTTGGGGCTTGATAGTTGTATCGTACCTTTTCTGCTGTAAAAGTCCCTAAAAGGTTTGCTTGTGCTTTAAATCGACCTACACCCACACTGGTTGAAAGCACCGTATAAAAGGTATAGCGTTCTGGATAGGTAAATAGTGCTTCTTGTCCTAACCGCGTTGCATTTAATTTATTATACTGCACATCTGTTGCTAGCGAAACACTCCAGAAGGGAGCTAGCGTAAATAAATGAGAGGCAGACAGATACCATTCTTGTTGGTGATAGGTATTGTCAAATTGAGGATTATATGTTACTTCTTCTCCTTGAAAACCAACGGTTTTTCGAGATTCATAGTGCAGTTGATCATAGGCAAACTTTCCTTTGACCATCCATTGATACAACGGAGATACCACGCGTTTCCATTCGCCTTGTACCATGACATTTTTATCGTTCTGTTTTTCGTTGTTTTGCTCTGTAGCAAGGGTTGCATCGCTTTTTTTAATGATAGCTTCTGGTAATCCTCGATGGGATTGATAGTAGTATAGATTAACCTGCCAGGTATTGCCTTCATCTTGACCAAACCAATTATTTTCAATACGGAAGGATTCAATCCCGCTATTTTTTCGATAAGCGGTGGTATCATAGGCCACTGTCCCGTCTAGATTGAAGCGTTTCTGCCTGAATTTATACTTGCCATTAGCATATAAATAGGCCGTACTGATACTTGTGCTGACGTGATCATTGACTTTAATTGCCACACGAGCAGAAGGATTCGTCCATTGAATGGACCCTAACTTATAGTGAAACTGCGCTTTTATTTTCTCTTGTGCTGTAAAAGTTGGTCGTTTGCTTTGGATATAAATGGCTGATGCAGCGGCATATTCTTTAGCAGCTTGTATGGGAGCACTGCGTTGTCCGTTATACAATTGAATTGCTTCAACATCATCTAAGGAGAACTTACCTAAATCAACAACCCCATTTTGTGCATTACCCAATTGAACCCCATTATAAAAAACACCCACCTGATGCGTTCCCATATTTCGGACATCCACTGTTTTCAGTCCACCCATACCCCCGTAATCTTTAATTTTAACTCCTGCAAAATAGCGCAAAGCATCTGCAATATCAACACTATTTAAACGCCGTAATTGTTCACCTTCAAGAATTTGCGGGGCAATGATATCTTTCGCTGTTTCTTTAACAACTAGAATTTCTTTTAATGTCGTCAAGGAATCTTGAGGTTGCTGAGCATAACCAAAACTGCTTCCGAAGAAAGGCAAAACGCATAAAAATAAGTACTGTAACCGCATAAGTATAAATCATTTCACCTACACAAACGCATATCGTACCCCTATCCGCTAGAACCACTACAGCAGATAAAGAGTATAGCGTTTACTGTTTTGGCATCGAAAACATGAAAACAAATCCAAAAATGGCAGGTATTCTGACTTACTCTTAGCAAGGTCCTTCCCATAAAAAACAGTGGACAACTAAGCTTGCTAAACCAATGAGCTTACAGCAGCGGGCCTGTTGGAGACTTTCACTCCATTCCCTTTTGACATCCACGGGTTAAAGTGGAACCATTTTATTGAAAGACAAAGATAGGGTAAAAAACAAAAAAGCTCTCCGTGAATTTCAGGAAAGCTTTTCATTGGTCTAACTACTAAACCTAGTGCTTACGCACTTAACAACACAACTAAATTTTACAATCTAATAATCTAGTGATTATTAGAGGGCAAAAAAAGCCTCCCACGAAATGAGAGGCTTCTTTTTTACTGGCGGTCTGGACGGGACTCGAACCCGCGACCCCATGCGTGACAGGCATGTATTCTAACCAACTGAACTACCAAACCAGTATTAACCATAAAATCATTACAGCGACAAAGATAGACTTTTTTTAAAAACTACAAAGAAAATTCTTCTTTTCTTCGTCTTTTTCGCTGACTCAAAATTGCTCTTGAGTTTTGCGGTCTGGACGGGACTCGAACCCGCGACCCCATGCGTGACAGGCATGTATTCTAACCAACTGAACTACCAAACCTTGTCTTTATTGCTGTAATGCGGTGCAAATATACAACCATTTTCTACACTTCCAAATCCTACGAGAAAAAAAATCAAACTTTTTTTCATCAAACCCAGAATCCACCTGAGTTTCAGCACTATATACACCTAAAAAAAATCAACTTTTTTTAGCGCTTTTTTGAATCTTAATCCTTTTTGCGGGAATAACTCCCCTTTAATTTCGTCTCAAGATGGCTTCTCCCCCATATTTTCTAATCTTTTTCTGCTATTTCTACTCCCCCCTTGTTCTCTTACGCTCCCATTTTTGCTCTTTTTTTTCGTATCCATCTGTCTTTTCTAATACAATCCCCCACGATTAAAACAAAAAAAACAGCAGTAAATCGAAATTCACTGCTGTTTTTTTATCTTTTTAATCGCAAAAGGCTTCTTATAAAGCTTCATTGATTAAGTCTTCGTATGCTTTTTTAGGAGCTACTCCTACTTGACGACCTACAACTTCTCCATTTTTGAATACTAATACTGTAGGAATGTTGCGGATTCCGTATTTTGAAGCAAATTCTTGGTTGTTGTCAACATCTACTTTTCCAACTACAGCCTTTCCTTCGAAATCTGCACTTAATTCAGATACAACTGGAGCTAACATTTTACATGGTCCACACCATACTGCCCAAAAATCTACTAAAACGGGTTTGTCTGATTTTAATACTACTTCTTCGAATGTAGCATCTGTTATTTCTAATGCCATGGTTATACTTTTTTTTACGTTATGAGACAAAACTACTAAAATTATTATACTTACCTCCTCCTTTTTAATCAATTTTATCTATTTCGAAATTTACAAAGCCAATTCATCCTGCTTTCGCATTGCGCAATGCAACTAGCATATTGTACGTGCATTATTTAAAAATTTAAATCAAAAATTATTGTACCTTCCCTTTACACTATCGCGCTTATGTTAAAGACCTTCTTTTTATTATTTTTTGCGAGTATAACACTTGCCTATGCCCAAGATCGTCCCTTGCATCGATCTTCCTACTATCTAGAAATCGCAGTGGATGAACAGCATCAATATGGCATGGATATTCCTGAAAGCCCTTATTTGGTTGCTCCTAATACACTACAACTTTTTTGCGGCGAAAAAGTTTGGATTGAATGTGAGATAAAAGACAACGCTATTCAAAGCATGAAAGTGGTGGAACAAAATAACCACCCTACGCAAACCATCGAAATAGAATTCTTACAAGATACGAGTGATCGAACGCGTATTCAAACGATACTCGTGGTCAAAAACCCCTTTGATCAAAAATTGCGATATGAAGCCATGATGTTTACCCCCACTCATCAAGATTGGGCTGAAACCTCTATTCTTCCTGTTGAGTCAAAATTACTCGGTTATGAATTATGGCCACACGCTATTATAACACTTGTATTGGATAATTGGAAGCTGGAATAAATGGTGGTTTTTACTATTTTTACAAAAAAAATGGCTGACGAATTAACCCTTCTTACATCACCACTTTTTCATCATTTAGAGTTAACGTGCAGCAATTGCACGAAAGACCTGGAATGTGAAGAATACCATGGACACACTTGTACACTATCGCCTTTTGTTATTAAATATAGACAAGCGAAGATTACACCAAAGAAAATAGGTCAATTTGTTACCTTATGGCAACGAAATGAAAAGGGAATTACAGAACCTTTTACGACCCGAGATCCCTTTGATTTTTACATTATAATGACCGAAGATCACAATCAAATAGGGTGTTTTATTTTCCCCCAATCTATTTTGGGAGAAAAAGGCATACTGACAACACCTAAGCAAGACGGTAAACGCGGATTTCGAGTATACCCAGATTGGGACCTACCCACGAGTAAACAGGCCCTACAAACCCAAAAATGGCAAAGCTTATACTTTATTGATTGTACTAATCTTACTCCTCAAGCTCTAGAAAAAGCGAGAAACATCATGCAACCGTATTAAATCACAATAAAAAAGCCTTGGTTTCACAACAAAACCAAGGCTTTTTCTATTTTCATTTCCTATTCTAATTCAATTTAAACATCACTTGTTGACGTTCTAATTCTTCTAACAAATCGGCACTAATAGTAATGCGACTATTTCTACTCGACATTTCTATGCGATTGACAATTCTAAATTCTTCTTTTTTCTCTTCGATTTCAAACAATAGTTCACCGTCTTCCATCATTTCATCAAGGGGTTCTCCATCTTCATTCACTGTTTGAATCAGTGGCATTGGCTTAATTTCTTCCTCCAACTCAACTTTTTCCAACTCGTAAATATCAAAGAAAACCTGCTTATCTCCATTGTATTTATCGAGTGTAGCTTTGATGTCTTTCAATTTACTCTCACTCAAATCTTTAATGTTCATTTGAACGACTAATTGTTTTGCGAAAGAGGGAATTACCTCATGCAAGAGTTTCATTTCCATAAATTGCAAACGTGGCTCTCCTCGTTCGCCTGTATCTTTTCGAATCCATCCTTCGTTTACTTGCACGCGAACAAACACAAAGGTATTGGTCAATAAAAAATGTCTAAATTTCAGGAAATCTTCATTAAAAAGACGGAATTCGAAAGATTCATCATATCCCTCAATAGTAAAAGCGGCCCAGTCTTTTCCTTTGGCCGAAGTCCTAAACTGAACATCACTTATCATTCCTCCGAAACTAACAACGCGACCCGTCAGATTTTCTAAACGCGCTAATTCTTCCACGCGAACATTACAGAAGCTCTTCAGTTCAAATCGGAAGTCGTCGAGTGGATGTCCTGAGATATAAATACCTACAACTTCTTTCTCTTTAGCCAATTTCTCCATGGTACTCCACTCTTCACAAGCGGGCAATACGGGTTCGGGTATTTGTACTTCGCTGCTATCGCCAAATAAACTTACTTGTGCAGAATTTTCACTTTCTTGCGTTTTAGCACCGTATTTAATTGCTTTCTCCAAAAACGTATTTGGATCAGATGGATCGGTAACGAAATATTGTGCGCGATGGGTATTTTCAAAGCAATCAAATCCTCCAGCTAACGCCAAGTTTTCAAAGGCTTTTTTATTTGCGGCTCTCAGGTCAATTTTCTTTGCCAAATCGAAGATTGATCGATAACGTCCATTGGTTCGATTATCGACAATGGTTTTTACAGCCCCTTGTCCAACACCTTTTACAGCTCCCATTCCAAAGCGGATGACATATTCATCATTTACTGTAAACTTATAGAATGATTCATTCACATCCGGCCCTAATACGTGTAATCCCATGCGTTTACATTCCTCCATAAAGAAGGTAACTTGCTTGATATCATTCATATTATTGGATAATACAGCGGCCATATATTCTGCTGGATAATGCGCTTTTAGATACGCTGTTTGATAGGCAATCCACGCATAACAGGTAGAGTGCGACTTGTTAAACGCGTAAGAAGCAAAGGCTTCCCAGTCTTTCCAAATTTTCTCTAAAACCACGGGATCATGTCCTTTTTTCGCTGCTTGATCCACAAATTGAGGTTTCATCTTATCGAGTACTTCCTTCTGTTTTTTCCCCATTGCCTTACGCAAAACGTCCGCCTCACCTTTGGTAAAGTCCGCTAACTTTTGCGACAAGAGCATTACCTGCTCTTGATAAACGGTAATACCATAGGTTTCTCTTAAATATTCCTCACAAGCATCCAAGTCGTACACAATGGGTTCTTCTCCATTTTTACGGCGAATAAACGAGGGGATATATTCCAAAGGTCCTGGGCGATATAGGGCATTCATGGCAATTAAATCAGCAAATACAGTTGGCTTTAGTTCGCGCATGTATTTCTGCATCCCAGCAGACTCGTATTGGAACACGCCAATCGTTTCACCACGCTGGAACAGCTCATAGGTTTTGACATCGTCAATTGGAATTAAATCCGGGTTGATTTCGATTCCTGTTCTATACTTAACTAATTTGATTGTATCTTTTATTAGGGTCAAGGTTTTCAACCCTAAGAAGTCCATTTTTAAAAGTCCCGCACTCTCTGCTACGGAGTTGTCAAACTGGGTTACGTAGAGATCCGAGTCTTTGGCTACTGTTACAGGAACGAATTTCGTAATATCATCTGGTGTGATAATCACCCCACAAGCGTGTATTCCTGTATTTCGCATGGATCCCTCCAATATTTTTGCTTGCTGAATCGTTTCTGCAGCCAGCGAATCTTCTTTAGCTAAAGCAATCAATTCTTTCACCTTGTCAAATTCCTCACTTCGCAATACACCTTTAATAACATCCTCACTTTCAGATAAAAAACGAGCTAAATTCCACTTTGAGGGCATCATCCCTGGAATCAACTTAGCGATTCGGTCAGCCTCAAACAAAGGTAAATCCAACACGCGGGCAGTATCTCGAATAGCTGATTTAGTAGCCATCTTACCATAGGTAATAATTTGGGCCACTTGATTGGATCCATATTTATTGATCACGTAATCCATTACTTTGCTACGACCTTCATCATCGAAATCAATATCAATATCGGGCATGGATACACGGTCAGGATTCAAGAAACGCTCAAAAAGCAAATCGTATTCGATCGGATCTAGATTGGTGATTCCCAAACAATAGGCTACCGCAGAACCCGCTGCAGATCCACGACCTGGTCCAACAGAAACTCCCATTTCACGGGCAGCGGCAATGAAATCCTGTACAATTAAGAAGTATCCTGGATACCCCGTACGCTCAATTGTTGCCAATTCAAAGTCTAAACGCTCGCGAATGTCGTCCGTTACTTCCGGATAACGGCGTTTTGCCCCTTCGTAGGTCAAATATTTTAGATAATTGTTCTCTCCCCTTTTCCCTGATCCATCTCCTTCTAAATCACGAGCATCCTGAAACTCTTCAGGAATATCGAATTTGGGAAGTAATACATCGCGGTGTAAAACGAAAGGTTCTACTTTATCGACAATTTCTTGTATGTTGTAAATTGCTTCAGGAATATCCTTAAACAATTTTTTCATTTCTTCTTCTGATTTGAAATAGTACTCTTGGTTGGGCAATCCATAGCGATACCCTCTACCTCTACCAATCGGTGTACTTTGTTTTTCTCCATCTTTTACACACAGTAAAATATCGTGTGCATTGGCATCTTTCTTATCTAAATAGTAAGCGTTATTCGTTGCCACCATTTTGATGTTGTGTTTACGCGCTAGCTCAATTAGCACTTGGTTCACGCGATTTTCATCTTCCTGACCATGGCGCATGAGTTCTACATACAAATCCCCTCCAAATTGCTCTTTCCACCAAACTAATGCTTCTTCTGCCTGACGTTCCCCAACGTTCAAAATCTTACCTGGTATTTCACCAAATAAGTTACCTGTTAGCACAATGACATCTTCTTTATATTGTTCTACGACGCTTTTGTCTATACGCGGTACGTAATAGAAACCATTCGTGTAAGCGATAGAAGCCATTTTTGCCAAATTGTGGTAACCGTTTTTATTTTTAGCTAGCAGTACCACTTGATATCCATTATCCTTTTTGGTGCGATCGAGGTGATTTTCGTTGATAAAAAACTCGCATCCAACAATAGGCGTCAATAAAGGTAGGGCTTCTTCTCCGCTTTCTAAACGCGTTTTATTTTGAGCTTCAATCCCTTTATTGTGATTATTTACTGCCATTACAAAATGAAACGCCCCCATCATATTACCGTGATCCGTCATGGCAATAGCGGATAAATTCATTTCTCCAGCTTTCTTAACTAGATTGGGGATACCAATGGTAGATTGCAAGACGGAGAATTGCGTATGTACGTGTAAATGGGCAAATCGAGCGTTTTGGAACTGTTGACGTTCCTCTGCTGTGATTGTCTCAGTTGCACCTCCTTGTAATTTCGCTAGACGCGCTCTAATTTCATCCGACGCTTTTTTAAGGTTGATGTGTTTTAAACCAACCGGTTGAAAAGGTTGTGGATTGAAGTCGTTATAGCGTTGGATATAGGTTTCATCCGCCTGTAATTCTTCCTTTGAAAAGGTTCCGCGTTTAATCAATTCGAGAAAACAACGCGTAGTTGCTTCTACGTCCGCCGTAGCATTATGCGCTTCTCCAAAGGCTTCGCCGAATAAATGGGTGTGTAATTCGGTTAATGTAGGCAATTTATAGCGCCCTCCACGTCCTCCAGGTAATTTCAGCATTTCTGCTGTTACCTCCGTACAAGTATCCAATACAGACATGGCAGTCAATTGACTTTCCACTCCCATACGATAAAACTCACATCCCATAATATTGACGTCAAAACCAATATTTTGACCGACAATAAAACGAGCTTTTGAAAGCGCAATATTGAATTTGGCTAATGCTTCTTCTAAATCAATGCCCTGCTCTTCTGCCAATTCTGTAGAAATTCCGTGAATGCGTTCTGCATCATAGGGAATATTAAACCCTTTTGGTTTGATTAGGTAATCTTGATGTTCCACAAGTCGCCCCATATCGTCGTGTAACTGCCAGGCGATTTGTATACATCGCGGCCAATTATCCGTGTCCGTTAAGGGAGCCGACCAACTCTTCGGAAGCCCAGTGGTTTCCGTATCAAAAATTAAATACATACTTGATTTATAGAATATTAACCCTAAAATAGGGCGATTTATACCAAATTCAAAGGTACAAAAAAAGCCGCTTACTTAATAAGCGGCTTCTCTCAATATAAATAAATTTACAAATCTTTATTCTCCTTTTCCAAGTGGAATTCTAAAGAATACCCCTTCATCGAATGTTTTTCTATCTACATAACGCTTAATACGCTTGTTGTTTTCATCCAATTCGTCATCCGGCAAAAGGCTAGCATTCATATTAATTACGAATGTTCCAGAAATCGTACCTGGCACTTGCTTATCTGCAGGATCTAAAATGATATACCCGGGTTTACTCACGGGTTTATTTGTAATTAGACTCAAGGCATCCGTTGAATACATCGAAGCGGTATTGTTATAATCATCGTAAACAATATAATCGGCTTTGATATTATCTGTTGCATTAAACTCGTATTTTGCACCAAATTCATAATCTGGCAGATAGATTCTCAATGTAGTAGAATCCGTTTTAGCCTCAATGTTTAAAGTTTTTTCATTCACTACAAATGCTTTAAACGACTGTGGTTTGTACTCCATATAGTGACTATAGGGATTACCTTCTATTCTCGTTGAATCGGTAATTGCATCAACTGTCATGGATGCATACATTCCAGGATCTGAAAATTTAACATCACTTTCACATGCCATGAACCCCATAACTAAAGCGAACATTCCTATTATCTTTCTCATATTATACTAATCTATTAGTGATATATATACATCGCAAAAATATATTTTTTATTGTTCAAAAAAAAATTTTTTTAATAAAACTTTAACTTTGAAGAAGAATCTTTTTTTCTGTTTTCTCAGCTTTAAAAATCATTATTATAAAATGTACGCTTAAGAAATAATTTCTAGTGAGAAAAATACAATTTTTAAGTGTTATCTCCCCTTTATTTTTAAGTTTTATTTAATTGATCACCTAACACGCCTCCAATCACAACCCAACAAGTCAATTTATACCAAACAATTAAAACGAACAAAATAACATAACAGGCCGTTAAATTAAATTTGCGGCATAAGAAGGAGTAAAAAACAAAGTAATAAGCTTGTAATCAAGTCCATTAAAAATTGTATTTTTCTATTTTATTCCTCTAACTAATTAAAAAAGTTAGTATCTTTGCGCAAATTTTTAACCGAGGTCGGGTACCTCAAACAAAACAAATAATTATGTCTGTAAAAATTAGATTACAAAGACACGGTAAAAAAGGAAAACCTTTTTACTGGGTAGTAGCTGCTGATTCACGCGCTAAAAGAGATGGTAAATACTTAGAGAAAATCGGTACTTACAATCCAAACACTAACCCTGCAACTGTTGATCTAGATGTAGATTCAGCTGTTAAATGGTTATTCAACGGTGCGCAACCAACGGATACTGCTAGAACATTACTTTCTTACAAAGGAGCTTTATTGAAACACCACTTACAAGGTGGAGTGAACAAAGGAGCTTTAACACAAGAGCAAGCTGATGCTAAATTCGCTGCTTGGTTAGAAGAGAAAGCAAACAAAATCAACGCTAAGAAAGATGGTTTAACCTCTTCTAAAGCGGCTGATAAAGCTCAAAAAATCGCTGCTGAAAAAGAAGCTAACGCTAAACGCGCTGCTGCTCAAGTAGCTAAAGTTGCTGCTGAATCTGCACCTGTAGAAACAGAAGAAGCAACGGAAGAAAACAACGAAGAAACTCAAGCATAATTTCTGAGCGATATGCGTAAAAAAGATTGTTTCTATTTAGGCAAGGTCGCAAAAAAATTTAGCTTCAAGGGGGAAGTTTTGATCTATTTAGATACAGATGAACCTGAGTTATACGAAAATTTGGAATCAGTGTTCGTTGACTTTAACGGACAACTGGTTCCTTTTTTTATTGAAGCCGCTTTTTTGCACAAAAATGATTTCCTCAGAGTCAAGTTTGAAGACTGCAGTTCGGAAGAGGATGCAGATCGCATTATTGGTTCGGAAATATATTTGCCTTTGAACCTATTACCTAAACTAGAAGGGAATAAGTTCTACTATCACGAAGTGGAAGGTTTTGAAGTAGTTGATACTACATTGGGTTCTGTTGGAACTTTGACCCGTATCAATGACAGCAATTACCAAGTCCTATTCGAAATTGATCACAACGGAACTGAAATTTTAGTGCCTATGATTGACCAATTTATCGAACAGGTGGATCGCGAAAACAAAAAATTAATCCTAAATATCCCTGCTGGTTTAGTAGATCTGTATTTAGAAAATTAATGAATCGTTGATAATTTAAAAAAAACGCCAAGAGAATATATTCTCTTGGCGTTTTTTTGTTAGTTGTTGTTGGTGAGAGGATGAGAGGCTGAGAAGATGAGAGGGTTCAACTGATAACTCATAACTGATAACTCATAACTGATTTGATAACAAAAAATGCGCTACATTTAATAGAAAAAAAATGAAAATAAGTGCAATCAGTAAACTCACCATTAATCCAGGAGAAGAAATTAAAGCCAAAGAAATACGCAAAGGGATTTTTGCGCTTATCCAGAAGGATTACCCTTTCTTTGCCAAAGAAGATTTTATCACCTTAGGAGAACTCAACCGATACCGACGTTTGTATCTGACAGAATTAATGCTACAAGAAAAAGGGGAACTAGCCGCTTTGGATAAGGATGTGATAAATGCTATACAAAACAATGCCATTCTATCCGAAAATATTCAAGACGACATCGAAACCAGGCTAAGCCTTGGTCAGAAGATAGCGGATAAAGTCGCTGCTTTTGGTGGTAGTTGGACCTTTATCATCACGTTCTTTACCTTCATCATTATTTGGATGGCGATTAATATTTGGGTATTCACCGTCCAGCCTTTTGATCCTTATCCCTTTATCTTACTCAACCTCATTCTTTCTTGTTTGGCTGCTATTCAAGCGCCTATTATTATGATGAGTCAGAATAGAAAGGAGCAAAAAGACAGGCAACGCGGCGAACACGACTACAAAATCAACCTCAAAGCCGAATTAGAAATCAAACTCCTCAGCGAAAAAATAGATCATTTACTCGTGCATCAAAATAAAAAATTGCTGGAAATTCAAGAGGTACAAGTCGATTATCTAGAAGATTTGATGAAAGAAATTAAAAAGAACAAATAGGCTTTTTTGTGTCTTTGCTTTTTTGTTTTTTTGTGCATTTCTACGTTTAAAGAAAGTTCTTTCTTATTTTAGAAAAACCAACAACCAACAACCAACAACCAACAACCAACAACCAACAACCATCAACCATCAACCAACAACCATCAACAAACAACCATCAACAAACAACCATCAACAAACAACCATCAACAAACAACCATCAACAAACAACCATCAACAAACAACCATCAATAAAAATGATCCCACTAGAAGCTTTAGGAACGCGCATGTGCATCATTGGCAATAGTGCGGCTGGAAAATCCACTTTGGCGCAACACTTAGGGCAACACCTCAACTTTGCCATTTGCCATTTGGATCAACTTGCGCATGTTCCTCACACCAATTGGCAACCGAGGGACCGTGAGCTCATGCGATTGGATCATCAAACTTTTTTAATTCAGCACGAATCATGGGTGATAGAAGGAAATTACAGCTATTTAATGCCCGAGCGTTTTGCACAAGCAACTGCTATCATTTGGCTGGATTTTTCCCGTTGGGGATCGGTCTATCGCTTTATCAAACGCAGTTTGCAGAACAATCACAACCGCGCAGGCAATCTGGAAGGGGCGAGTCAGCAGTTCAACTTTACCATGCTCAAACACATTTTGATTACCGTTCCTAAAAACAAGATTAAATACCAAGAATTAATTGAGCAAAGTGGTGTGCCTTGTGTGCGAATTAGATCGTTTCATCAATTGAAGAAGATTTACAAGGAGTGGAACCTATAATTTAGCTCCTACTCCAATAAGTCACATTGATTCCTTTCCTCTTTCTAAACCGCATTTTTCGTACTTTTGAAGCGTCAAAATTACATTCATACTTATGTTTCAATTCAAACAATTCACCATACACCAAGATCAATGTGCCATGAAAGTGGGGACTGATGGCGTACTATTAGGGGCTTGGACCCCCGTTGATCACAATCCTAATAAAATATTAGACATTGGCACTGGCACAGGGTTAATTGCCTTAATGTTGGCTCAACGTACCGATGCCGAACAAATTGACGGTGTTGAAATCGATGCAGATGCGCATGCACAGGCCATTGACAATTTTGAAAATAGTCCGTGGGGCGATCGTTTATTCTGTTATCACGCAGGTTTAGAAGATTTTGCCAACGGCATGGATGAAGAATATGATTTAATCGTTTCCAACCCTCCTTTCTACAGTGAGGATTACTATACCCAAGACGAAAAAAGAGATAAAGCGCGCTTCCAAGACTCCCTTCCTTTTGAGTTATTAATAGAAGCCGTTGCATACTTTTTATCTGAAAACGGAGTGTTCAGCATCATCGTTCCCTCTAAAGAAGAAGAACGCATCATGTACCTCGCAGCCGAATTTGACATCTATCCGATGCAGGTTACACGGGTAAAAGGAACACCTACGAGTGAGATTAAACGCAGTTTACTTGCCTTTTCGAGAACGCGCATAGAGAAAATTCCTCTAAATGAATTGACAATTGAAGAAAAAAGACACTGTTACACCCCTGAATTCAATACCCTTGTACAGAATTTTTATCTAAAATTATAGTATACGTAGTTTTTATAACTGCAATTAAAAATATTTTACAGACATTTGCTCTGCAATCAAACCGAAAAAAGGAACTTAAAAAAACAGTCTTTTTTAACGTTGATGTATTTAAAAAACAAAACCATGATTTTAAGAGTTAACACAATGATGATGCCCATGCTAATGAACACAATGATGTTCATCTCTCGCTATGGCCGAAAATCAACCAGTTAATCTCTTTTGTATTAGGATAAATTAGTTGGAGTCTCATCGGTCTATGCCGGTGGGGCTTTTTTTTATTTCTTTTTCAAAAATCTATAATCTAAATCTAAAAAAAATGAGCAATTTTCACTTTTCAACTCAAGCATTACACGCTGGACATCAAGTCAACCAAACCGCAGGCTCTAGAGCTGTTCCCATTTATCAAACGTCTTCGTATGTATTTGAAAATGCAGATCACGCCGCAGGTGCATTTAACCTTTCTATTCCCGCTTATATTTATACCCGACTAAACAACCCTACAAACGATATACTAGAACAGCGCTTAGCTGCTCTTGAAGGCGGAATTGGTGCGGTGGTAACTGCCTCAGGAGCAGCTGCTATTAGTACAACCTTCTTAACCCTCCTAAAAGCAGGAGATCACATTGTTGCTTCCAATAGTCTATATGGAGGTACCTACAATTTACTCAACGTTACCTTACCGCGATTGGGGATTCACACCACCTTCGTAGATCCTGCTGACTTAGCCAATTTCACGCAAAATATTCAACAAAACACCAAAGCTATTTTTGTAGAAAGCTTGGGAAATCCCAAACTAGATTTGATTGATTTAAAGGAATTATCGCAAATCGCAAAAACACACCACATTCCTTTTATCGTTGATAATACCGTTCCTTCTCCTGCACTGCTCAGACCGATTGAACACGGGGCAGATATTGTCATTCACTCCTTAACCAAATACATTTCGGGCAATGGTACAACTTTAGGGGGGGCTATCATCGATGCAGGTACTTTTGATTGGAGTAGTGGAAAATTCCCAGAATTTACAACACCTACAGCAGGTTATCACGGCTTAATCTACCATGAAGCACTTGGAAAAGCAGCTTTCATCGGCAAAATACGCTTAGAGGGATTACGCGATTTAGGCGCGGCTTTGAGTCCATTCAATGCTTTTCAGATTATTCAAGGATTGGAAACCCTAGCTATTCGCCTACATCAACACAGTAAAAATGCTTTAGAACTGGCAGAATGGTTAGAAAAACAAGAGGCTGTCGCTTGGGTCAATTACCCCGGATTACCTTCAAGCCCTTACCACAAACTCGCACAAACGTATCTCCCTAATGGACAAAGTGGTGTGATTACTTTTGGTTTAAGAAAGGGATTTGAAGCGGCTAAAACCGTAGCCAATGAAACTGAGCTCTTTTCTTTAGTAGCGAATATTGGGGATACCAAATCGCTGATCATTCACCCTGCTTCCACTACACATCAACAATTAACTGTAGATGAACAAAAAGCAACGGGAGTTACGCCTGATTTAGTTCGCCTATCGGTTGGCATTGAATCCATCGAAGATTTAAAACAAGACTTAGCACGCGTGTTCACAACGCTTAATTAATTTATCCACCCTCTTTATCGTTTTCCGCCTCATGAAACAATTGCACACCATCCAAATTACGGATTACCTTTTTCCGGATCAGACCGTCCAAACCTTGTATTTGAACTACGAGATTTTTGGTCAGCCCTTGCACCAAGCGCCCATTGTCTTGGTCAATCACGCCTTAACCGGAAATAGTACCGTTACAGGTGAGCAAGGCTGGTGGAAAGAACTAATTGGATACAATCAAGCGATTGATTTAAATCGCTATACGGTCCTTGCTTTTAATATTCCGGGGAATGGATATGCCAATAAGGAAGAGCAATTATTCCCGGCCTATACTTCTTTTACAACAGCCCTGGTTGCAGATGTATTTTGGAAGGGGCTTGATTTTCTGCGAATCCCTCAGCTTTATGCAATTATCGGCGGTAGCTTAGGTGGGAGTATTGCTTGGGAAATGGCTTTGCAACGCCCTCAAGCCATTCAACACTTGATTCCCATTGCAACCAATCTACAAGCTTCGGATTGGTTGATTGGACAAGTAGCAGTTCAAGAAGCCATCCTCAATCACTCCAGTCAACCGTTGGAAGATGCGCGAAAACACGCCATGTTGCTTTATCGCACTCCGGAATCCATCAATCAAAAGTTTACTCGAGTACACCCAACCATTGGCGATACACCTCCTATTGAAAGTTGGTTAACCTATCACGGTCAGGCATTAAAAAAACGCTTTCAACTAGCGGCCTATCGCCTGATGAATCACTTACTCAAAACAATCGGACGGGAAATAACCGAAGAGCAATTGCGGCACTTTGCGGGGAATACAACCGCAACAATTACCGTAGTAGCCGTGAATAGTGACAATATGTTTACCCAAAAAGAGCAACGGGAAACCTATTGCAAATTATATGCTTACGGTGCAAATATAAACTACAAAGAAATACAATCCATACACGGTCATGATGCTTTCCTCATGGAATATGAACAATTACAGACTGCATTACAACCTTTATTTTAAACCCATACAACCATGAAAATTCTAAAGTTTGGAGGAAAATCACTAGCCTCAGGGCAAGCCTTTGATCAAGTGATTCAAATTATAAAAGACAAAATCGCACAAGGGTCAATTGCCGTTGTAGTTTCAGCCATTGACGATACCACAGATACCTTGGAATCAATCTTAGACTTAGCCAAGAATCAAGCGGATTACCGCACGCCTTTTTTCGCCTTTCAAGCGAGAACTTATCATAGTGGAATTGATTTAAAAGAGGAGTTTACCTTACTCCAAAAATTGTATGAAGGGGTTTCTTTGCTTGAAGATTACAGCTTAAAAATCAGCGATTTGGTCCTGGCACAAGGCGAGATTATTTCGAGTAAAGTATTGACCCATCACTTACTTCAGCAAGGAATTACCGCTGTTGCTGTTGATAGTCGTCATTTTTTTGTTACGGATGCGACCTTTGGTCAAGCCCAAGTAGAAGAAGAGCTATCCAAAGCAAGAACATCCCTCTATTTTAAGGAAATTCCTTCACATACCCTTGCTGTAGTGACGGGTTTTATTGGCGCTACAGCGAAAGGAGAAACAACTACCCTAGGTCGAAATGGCAGCAACTATTCTGCAGCCTTACTCGCCAATTTCCTCCAAGCATCCGAATTGCAAAATTACACCCATGTTGATGGTATTTTTACCGCCAATCCAGATTGGGTTAAAAATGCACAAAAAATTGAGGAACTTCACTTTGATGATGCCAATGAGTTGGCGCATTTTGGCGCTTCAATTTTACATGCAAAGACAATTCTTCCCTTGATAGAAAACAATATTCCCCTTCGCATTTTGAATACCTTAAACCCAACAAATACAGGAACATTAATTTCTGCTCGCCCTACAGTTACAGGAATTAAATCCATTTCTCTCCAATCTGATATTGCTTTAATCCAATTGGAAGGGCGCGGCTTATTGGGTATTGTGGGTATTGACGCGCGTATTTTTACTGCACTTGCTCAAGCGGGGATTAGTGTAGGCGTGATTTCTCAAGGTTCTTCAGAACGCGGATTGGGGTTTACTGTAGAACAACAAAAAGCAACACTCGCTGTAGAAGTCTTACAAAGGGAGTTCCACACTGAGTTTCAAACCAAAGATGTCGATAGCATCCAAATCTTGTCCGAAGTAGCGATTCTCTCCATTATAGGACAGGATTTAAGTACGTTTGACCAACCCTATGCCGCCTTAGTAAAAAATAAAATCACCCCGATTCTATTTCACAACACCGTAACAGGTAAAAACGTGAGTTTAGTCGTTCGCCAGGAAGATGCAAAAAAGGCACTCCATGTGATTCACGGTCAAATTTTTGGAATTAGTAAAAAAATCAACCTCGCTATTTTTGGCCACGGACTTGTAGGCGGTACGTTGATTGATCAAATTCTCACTGCTGCAACAGCGATTGCCACTAAAAAGAATATAGCCCTCCATATTTTCGCCATTGGAAATTCTAAAAAGGTGTGGTTGACAGAAACGGGAATCACGGCCAATTGGCGCCAAGATCTAGCGCAACATGGGGTTTCTTATGGTATAGAAGATGTGATTGCCTTTGCAAAAGACCATCACTTAGAAAACCTCATCGCCATAGATAACACGGCTTCTAAATCATTTATTGAGCACTATATCCCCTTGATTCAAGGAGGTTTTGATTTGATTTCCTCCAACAAGATCGCCAATACGGTTTCCTATTCTTTCTATCAAGCATTGCGAAAAGCGTTAAAAGAAAACCATAAAGAATATTTATACGAGACTAATGTTGGCGCAGGATTACCCTTGATTGACACCATCAAACTCCTGCATTTATCTGGAGAGAATATTACGAAAATCAAAGGAATCTTTTCAGGTAGCTTGAGCTATATCTTCAATCAGTTTTCTGTACAAGACCAACCATTCAATACCATCGTACAACAAGCCATTGCCAAAGGATATACAGAACCTGATCCGAGAGAAGATTTATCTGGTAAAGATGTGGGACGCAAATTGCTCATCTTAGCTAGAGAATTAGACTTACAAAATGAATTAGAAGAAATTCAAATTGAAAACTTAGTTCCTGTAGATTTACAAGCCATTGACACCGCAAATTTCCTCAAGCGATTAGAGGAATTAAACCCTTATTTTGAACAAATTAAAAAAGGATTACAACCGAATACAGTGTTGCGTTATGTAGGAGAATTATCTGGAGATTTACAGCAAGACAAAGGTATTTTAGAAACCAAATTAGTGGCTGTTCCCCTACATTCCGCCTTAGGTCAATTGCAAGGATCTGATAGTTTATTTGAAATCTATACCGAAAGTTATGGCGAAAACCCCATCATCATTCAAGGTGCAGGTGCAGGTGCTTCGGTTACAGCCAGAGGAGTTTTTGGCGATATTCTACGCCTCGCAGATAGATAAAAACGACTATTATTTACACTTATTTTATGGTTTACCACGAAAGGATGGGCGTTCATTCGTCTTTTCTGGTTGTTGTTTATTCTATATTTCAAATAAAAATGTCCTTCGTATTGAATATTGAAGGACATTTTTTATTTATTACTGCATCCATTCTTTTAGTATGTCACCAAAGTCTTCGGTATACCCTTCTAAAACGTTAACAAAATTCCCCTCAGGATCAAATAAAACATAATGCGGTGTTCCACGTTGTTTATACTTCGCTATAGCAAGATCCAAACGCCCCTTTTTATTCCAAAGTAAAACTCCTTTATTTCCCTTTAACTCGTAATACATATCCATTGTTACAGGAAAATTATCAACATAGTACGTCACATAATCCATTTTCGCACTTAGTTCGTCAGCTACCTTGGCTGTTTGAGGTGCCGCTCGTTGACAATATCCACAATGCATCGTTGAAAAATCTAGTAGTACATACTTTCCCTTAAAGTAGTCACTAAACTGTACGGTTTGTCCTTCTCTTGTCAGCGCAGTAAAATTATAATACTTATCACCTACTTCTAGTGTTTTATAGTCAATTAATGTTTGAGAAAACTCAACTTCTTTCGTATTCTTATACTGTAGTTCAACTAAATCTAACAACGTTTTCATTTGTTCTGTAGTATAACTTTCCATAGTAAATGGCAGCATAAATCGCCCATAAGCAGTATTGACATATTGTTTTAGGAATTCATAGTCATTCTCTTCCACTTGCTTAAGGATTTTTTGCACCTTTCCCAAGGGTTCAACATTACTATAGTAAGCCAACGCAATACTGTCAGAAGAAATTCCCTTTTGCATAAGATTCTGTGCTTCTACTTGCAATTGTTCTATCTCGTCATTGAATTTTTTATTGATAACGTAATTTTGATAACGAACACCATCATATTGAGAACCCATTGCTTCAATATTATGAGGAAAATCACTTATTGATCCATCAATAGTAATCGATTCATTTCCTACAAAAAAACTAGTATAATAGGAATCTCCTACTTGTTCTACATACAAATAAATTGATGTTGGTGCCTCACTTAATTGCATTTCAACATTAAATTTCCCATCTTTTGCTTGAAACTCTATTTCCTCATTACCACTAGATAGACTTAATTTGGCATCTTCAGTTAATCCCTTTAATTTTCCATTAAGATGTAATTTTTCTTGTGCTGAAGTTAACGTTGAAAGACCTAAAGCTAAAAACAAGAGTAGTATTTTTTTCATCATTTAGTCATATTAAGATTTGGTTGACTTGCAATTTAACCTATTATCACTAATTATTAACTATAGCTTAAACACTTCTAAACTATTTTTTTATTTCCTCCCTAAATCTAGTGATTTACCTCAAAAACCTACCTAACCTCCCCTTCTATATCTTTCTTTTTTATACCTTTAATACTTCTAATTCGGAAGCATTACTAGATATAATCTCCTGATACTTAAATAAAACGCTATGAAAAAAATATTATGCTACACCCTTATAGGAGTAATCTCCCTATTAACCTTAGCTTCTTGTGATCAAAAATACGACAGTGTAGCTGCTGAAAGTGCGAACTACCTCAACCTTTCTGATGCCAATTCGTCTCCTGCCAAAAATCTAGAAGTAGAGCAAGCTGTTGAGCGCAAAATCATCAAAGAAGGAACGATTCGCTTTGAAACTGCTGATGCTGCCGAAACGCGCAAGCAGATTACAGCAGCCTTAGCGACCTACAAAGGTTATGTTTCACAAGATCAAGCGGAGACTTATGCGAGTCAATCGACTTATACCCTTACAGTACGCGTTCCTGCAGAAAGTTTCGAAAAACTTTTGTCGGATATTACCACTGCTGCTAAAAAAGTAGAGAATCAAGACATTCGCGCATTGGATGTTACGGAAGAATTCATTGATGTAGAATCGCGTATTCACACCAAAAAAGAGTTGGAAAATCGATACAAAGCCTTGTTGAGCAAAGCGAATAAAGTAGAAGAAATCTTATCCATTGAAAAGGAAATTGAAGCACTTCGCTCCGATATTGAATCCTATGAAGGGCGATTAAACTACTTAAAAAGCAGCGTGGCTTATAGTACGCTTACCGTAGTATTCTATGAAAAACAAACGAGTACATCAACGTTCGGTTCTGAATTTACCACTGCCTTTGCAGAAGGATGGGACAACCTAGTTTCCTTCACCCTTGGGTTATTTTACATTTGGCCCTTCATCCTCATCCTTTTAGGTGTATTATTTGTCGTTAGACGAAAACTCAAACGCAGAAAACTGCAAAAGAAGGAATAATTCTTCTTTATACAAATCAAGAATGAAACATTCATAATCAATATACTACAAAAAAATGAGCCGATTAGATAAGTTAATCGGCTCATTTTTTACGTATATTTGAGCCAATTAAGATTAATAATCGGCTCATGACTTACAATTGGCAACATCCAAACTGGCCCCATTTCACGTATGACACCACAGCAATTGATGCGTGTGTGTCTACTTTTACTTTGGCATTAGGAGAAGTTAAAGGCATCTTGGACATCTTACAAGAAGAAGAGAAAGAAGAAACTTTACTCCAATTTATGATTGATGAAGCGATTAAAACTTCCGAAATTGAAGGAGAATTTTACAGTCGCCAAGACATTCTATCCTCCATAAAAAACAAAATTGGCTTAGCCACTCCCAAGCATTTAATCTTAGATAAACGAGCAGAAGGGATTAGTGAATTGATGATTGAAGTTCGCTCTAGTCATGACAAACCCTTATCAGAAATATTGCTTCAAACCTGGCATCGTATTTTATTTGCTCAATCCTTTCGCATAGAAGGAGGGCAATATAGACAAGGGGAACATCCTATGCAAATTGTATCGGGAGCTCATGGCAAGGAAACTATTCATTACGAAGCACCTCCTTCGATACAGATTCATGAAGAAATGCAGCGTTTTGTTCAATGGTACAGTCAATATAGCATTGCGCCTTTGGATTTTAAAAGCGCCTTAATTAAAACAGCAATCTGTCATTTATATTTTGAATCTATTCACCCTTTTGAGGATGGCAATGGGCGAATTGGACGTGCTTTGGCTGAAAAGTGTCTGGCAGAATCATTTCCATTTCCGCTGGTTTTGAGTTTATCCAAAACAATTGAGAAAGATAAAAAGGTATATTATTCAAGTTTAAAAGAAGCTCAGCGTTCCCTGGACATTACAAACTGGATTATTTATTTCACTGGTATTATTGTCGAAGCACAACAACAAGCCAAGCAAACCATTCTTTTCACCATCAATAAAGCTCATTTTTTTAATCAGTATACATCCCAACTCAACGAGCGTCAACACAAAGTGATGCGCAAGATGTTTGATTTTGGTTTAGAGGATTTTACAGGAAGTCTATCGGCCAAGAAGTACCAATCGATGACCAAGACATCCAAAGCTACAGCTACTCGCGATTTACAAGACCTGGTAGAAAAAAAGATTCTTGTGGCAACAGGAGCAGGACGTTCCGTGCGTTACAACTTAAATGTACCTTAAATAATAAAACAGTGGCACATGCCTTTACCTGCTAAAAAAACGACAATTTAGCTATACTTTCACTTGCAAAAATTGCACATATGTAAATATTACTTATTTTTGTTGTCACAACTGATAAACTTAAGAATATTATGAAACCAGATTTATTTCAGGCGCCGGATTACTATCTTTTAGATGATTTGCTTACAGAAGAGCACAAATTGATTCGCGATGCAGCGAGAGCATGGGTAAAAAAAGAAGTATCTCCAATTATAGAGGAATATGCTCAAAAAGCAGAATTTCCAAAACAAATCATCAAAGGTTTGGGTGAAATTGGAGGATTTGGTCCTTATATTCCAACAGAATACGGCGGAGCAGGATTAGACCAAATTTCATATGGTTTAATTATGCAAGAAATTGAAAGAGGTGATTCAGGTGTACGTTCAACATCATCTGTTCAGTCTTCTTTAGTTATGTATCCGATTTGGAAATACGGTAACGAAGAGCAACGCAACAAATATTTACCAAAATTAGCAACTGGAGAAATGATTGGTTGTTTTGGTTTAACTGAACCTGACCATGGTTCAAATCCAGGGGGATTGATTACCAATTTCAAAGATATGGGCGATCACTACCTATTAAACGGAGCAAAAATGTGGATTTCGAATGCACCATTTGCTGATATTGCAGTGGTTTGGGCGAAAAACGAAGAAGGTAGAATTCACGGATTAATCGTTGAAAGAGGAATGGAAGGTTTCTCTACACCGGAAACACACAACAAATGGTCCTTAAGAGCATCTGCAACAGGAGAGCTTATTTTTGATAACGTAAAAGTTCCGAAAGAAAACTTATTGCCAAACAAATCAGGATTAGGAGCACCACTAGGATGCTTAGACTCTGCGCGTTATGGAATTGCTTGGGGAGCTATTGGAGCAGCCATGGATTGTTATGATACTGCTTTGCGTTACTCACAAGAGCGCATTCAGTTTGACAAGCCAATTGGAGCAACTCAATTACAACAAAAGAAATTAGCTGAGATGATTACTGAAATCACAAAAGCGCAATTATTAACTTGGCGTTTAGGTGTTTTGAGAAACGAAGGAAGAGCGACAACCGCTCAGATCTCTATGGCAAAACGCAACAACGTAGCGATGGCATTAGAAATTGCTCGTGATGCACGTCAAATGTTAGGAGGAATGGGTATCACAGGTGAGTATTCGATTATGCGTCACATGATGAACCTTGAATCAGTTGTAACCTATGAAGGAACACACGATATCCACTTGTTAATTACAGGTATGGATGTAACTGGATTTCCAGCATTCAAGTAGTCTAGCTTATAACAAAATAGATAAACTTTATATAAAGAGCTTCTCCTTACCGAGAAGCTTTTTTATTTTTGCATAAATCTTTTAGTCATTATGAATATTCAAACCGTTAATCAACTGATTACCCCAGAACGCCAAGCTCTATTGGAGCATCCTTTATACCAAAAAATCACAACCGTTACCCATTTGCAAAACTTCATGGAAGGTCATGTCTATGCCGTATGGGATTTCATGTCTTTACTAAAAGCATTGCAGCAAAAACTAACCTGTACCACAACCCCGTGGTTTGCTTCTCCTTATCCACAGACGCGTTATTTAATTAATGAAATCGTCTTAGCCGAAGAATCGGACCTTGCGATGGATGGACAGCGTTTGAGTCATTTTGAGATGTATGTAGATGCCATGCAAGATGCCCAAGCCGATGTACAAACCGTTGGTGCTTTTTTACAGTCTTTACAAGAAGGAAAAACAATTGGTAAAGCGATTGATTTGTTGGATGTCGATCGAGATATCAAAAACTTCCTCACCTTTACTTTTGACGTCATTGCTCAAGGGAAGCCCCATGAAATTGCAGCCGCTTTTACTTTTGGTCGTGAAGATTTGATTCCAGCCATGTTTACCGAAATCTTAAAAGGGTTTCAACTTAACTTTCCCGAAACAGACTTATCCAAATTAATTTATTACTTTGAGCGTCACATTGAATTAGATGGAGACGAGCACGGTCCGATGGCCATGCAAATGATTTCGGAATTATGTGGTTCTGATGAACAAAAATGGCAAGACGTTGTTCGCGTATCCAAGGAAGCCTTAGTGAAGCGCTATGGCCTATGGAATGCAATTGAACGAACAATCGAAGCAAATTAATTAATTCTATAAATAAAAACACAAAGCTATGAATCCATTAAAAGGAAAAAATGCAATCATCACAGGCGGAGGAAGAGGTTTAGGAAAAGCCACTGCACTTGCCTTTGCACAAGAGGGAATTAACGTGGCCATTACGGGTCGAAACGAAGAGCGTTTAAAACAAACGGTTGCTGAATTAACAGCTTTAGGTGTAAAAGCAACCTATGCTGTATTCGATGTGGTAGACAAATCAGCCGTGCACACGGAAATCGCTAAAGTAATTGATTTCTTAGGTGGCATTGATATTTTAGTTAACAATGCGGGAATTTCTGAATTTGGGAAATTTGCGGATATGCCTGCAGACCGTTGGGAGGAAATTTTACTGACCAACGTGATGGGCGTTTACAATGTAACGCGTGAAGTATTACCTCATTTACTTGCTAAAAATGAAGGAGACATTTTCAATGTAGCTTCAACGGCAGGATTAAATGGAAATCCAGCAACTTCGGCTTATTCAGCATCGAAATTTGCGGTTATCGGCCTATCAGAATCCTTAATGAAAGAAGTTCGAAAAAACAATATTCGCGTGTGTACGTTAACACCGAGTACCATTGCATCCGATATGTCGATTGAATTAGGACTAACTGATGGTAATCCAGACCACATCTTACAACCCGAAGATTTTGCGGAATTGCTTGTGGCAACCCTAAAATTACCGAGAAGAGCGATGTTGAAAACCGCGTCTTTATGGACAACAAACCCCGTATAGTATACAAGAAAAAAAAGCCTTAGTTAATGTAAACCAAGGCTTTTTTTGTACTAAAATGATCTAATATTGTTATTTTCTAATGCTGTCATGACTCTGTGTTTCAACGCCATCATTCCCTAAGGTAAGGATATCTGTTGCAACAGCAGCATCACTTTCAGCTGCAATAGCAAGTTAACCGCGGTGTTTCGCTGCTGTACCTGCTACATAAATCCCTTGGGCAACAAGGTGATTCATATTTTTCAATTGAATGCTATTCTTTGAACCTTTTATTTGGCTGCGCTACCTAAAATTTGTGCGCAGGAAACGCCAGAAACGCTCCACCAATAATTAAAACATCCTAAAACCAACACCGTTGATTTATTTTGTTTTCTCGTCAATTAACTTTGAAGTTCTGTAAATCAACAGAATACAAACTGCGCATAATAATGCTATAATACCAATTAAAGCAATCAAACTGTCCCCTTGAAATAAGTTATTAAAATCAAGCATTGTGATATTTAATACGATTAAGGCAACAACAAATGCAATAATAATGTAACTGAATATTTTCATTATTTCTAAAAAGATTTTGATTCTATTGTTCGAAAGTACAAAATAAAAATCATCTAGACACCGCTTTAACATTCCTACTATATAATTTAACAACGCAATGCTTCGCTTAATCGACTCCACCCCTGCTTTATAAACTACACAAAAAGAGAACTTTATGCTTTAATAACTTTCATTTTTACAATCGTTTAATTCCTTTGCTTCCCTTTAATACATACGCTAAGCGAGGGTAAAAAACGATAGGAGACCTTGCTGGAAATCTTGTTTATCCGTTGGTTTTTCTCAATTCAACTCTTCTATTTTTTGCTTTGTTTGCCTCAGAGTCATTGGCAAGCAGTGGACGTTCAGCTCCAAATCCTGTTGCAGTTAGGCGATTTGGGGCTACCTTTTGTTCCTCCAATGCTGTTTTTACTGCTAACGCACGCGCAGTTGACAGTTTTTTATTGTGATTTGCATCCCCTACATTATCCGTATGTCCTTCAATTGCGATAGTCAATTGAGCGTCTTTTTGCAACGTGACAGCAATTTCATTGACAACCTCTTTCCCCTCTGGAGTAAGTGTCGATTGATCATGATTAAAGTTGATGTACAAAATTGACTTTCCCGTTTCTGCAAGTGATTTCATAATTTCATCTGCAGTAATCTTCGTCATCGTTTGTTCAAAGGCTTTCACCTGAAGTACATTTAATTTAGCCGATACATTATTGACCGTATATTGAATGTAAATATCTCCCTGTTCTTTATGGCGAATAACGTAAAACGCAATCGGCTCATCCGCATAGCCTATATCCCCCTCATCTCCTTTGTGTGGATCTAATTTATTGTATCGATCATACTCTTCTCTCGTGATGCGCTCTTCAGCTATTTTAACTGCTCCAATCGATTTCAAATACTCTTCCATACTACGTCTAAAAAGGCGTTCCGAGAATTGCTCTCCACTTACCGCAGTAAGATTCGCTTTGTACAATCTACCTTCAACCTCTGTCATCATCCCTTGAACAGGGAAAAAACAAACGTCAAAATCGCGCAACAAGGGACGATTCAATTCTTTCACACCTTTGGGCAATGCCAAATAAGGGAAATCTCCAATATCTGCTGTTGTAAAAGGAATTTTGGATAAATCAAGCTCCGCTTGCACCGCAGGAGTTGTTTCTGTTTCTTGTGTTGTTGAGCCGTCTTGGTGTTCTAAAACAGTTTCCGTCTCTTCTTTTGGTGTTTGTTTACAGGCCATTAATGCAACCCCGACCACAAACAATAGAGCTATTTTTTTCATGTGTTTTTAGGCTATGTTTTTACTCCTTAAAAATCGATTTAAATTTTGACACTTGCAATATCTCCTCTTTAAGAAATCATTTTTTATTCTTCTAAAAGGCATTCTCCCTTCCCATACTTTTATTTTTTTTCCCTAACTGCGCACATTTACGCCCCTGTTGATTAAAAAAACAGGACAAGTACACGCTAAAAATCAAGCAGTTAATTTAGTTTCATTATAAAATAGCAGTTGAATACGAGGAAGAGGAACATATCTGTGAAAGATTTGTAATTTTGTAGCCTCAAAAATAAATAAAAATGTTTCAAATCGGTCAAGCCTTAGTATCAGAAGATATTTTAGAAAAAGAATTTGTGTGCAACCTAACGGCTTGTAAAGGTCAGTGTTGTATAGATGGAGATGCTGGAGCCCCAGTAGAAGAAGAAGAAACGGCTATTTTAGATGAAATATTTGAAACGGTAAAACCCTATTTGCGTCCGGAGGGCATTGCAGCTATTGAGCAACAAGGAACCTACATTATTGGAGAAGATGGCGAATATGAAACGCCATTAATTCACGGAGGAGAATGTGCTTATGTCATTTACGATAATGGCATGGCGCTGTGTGGAATTGAAAAAGCTTATTTAGAGAAAAAAATCGATTGGAAGAAGCCGATTTCTTGTCACTTATACCCTATCCGCATAAAAGAATATGCTTCCTTTTCTGCGGTGAATTACCACAAATGGCATATCTGCAGTGATGCATGTGCCTTAGGAAAGGAATTAGAAGTTCCGGTGTATAAATTTTTAAAAGATCCTTTGACGCGTAAATACGGTTCTGAATGGTACGAAGAACTTGAATTAGTTGCCAAAGAATACTATAAAAAATAAACTTATTTCACGTATAGGGTTTGCTGTCCATAGTCGAGAATTGCTTGACCTAATGCAAACACATCAGACCCTATAATACCGTGAACATTCTTCGTTTTATACTCTGTGAGTGCGGTATTCACGTGACTCAAATCCAACAAAACGAAATTGAAATTTTCTTTTTTCCATCGTCCCATTTGAATTTGGTTGTGGTAACTCACTTGTGTTAACATGCCATTAGCCCCTGCCCCTGAAGCCTTTGTTTCAGAATCCGAAGGCGTTAAATTAAAATGGTCGATACTTTGAAAATCAATACAACTATTAGAAGCCCCCGTATCTAGGATAAAATCTCCCCATACTCCATTTACTTTTACACGTACAAAAAGGTGGTTTGTTCGCGCTATTTTGAAGCGAATTTGTTTATAGCGCTCTTTTTTTAACCAATCTTTATAGTTTTCCATCAATTAAGTTTAGTTTTAATACTTTTTATAAGGTACTTTTGTAGTTTGAAAGATACTACTTTGTAGAATATTACCAAAGCATGATTTTTACCGATACTCATACACATCTTTATTCAGATGCATTTGCGGAAGATCGCAAAGAAACAATAAATCGCGCAATATCAAATGGAGTTACGCGTTTTTTTATACCTGCTATTGATTCAGGCTACGCTCAGGCGATGTTTGATTTGGAAGCAGCGTTTCCGGATTGCATTTTTTTAATGATGGGATTACATCCAACAGATGTAAAGCCAGAGACGTATCAGCAAGAGCTTGCTTTTGTAGAGACAGAGTTAGCACGTCGGAAGTATTATGCCGTTGGCGAAATTGGCGTAGATTTATATTGGGACAAAACCACATTGGCTATCCAACAAGAAGTTTTTCAACAGCAGATTCAGCTTGCTAAAAAACATCAACTACCGATTAATATACACTGCCGAGATGCCTTTGATGAAGTATTTGAAGTCTTAGAACTAGAAAAAGGCAAAGAACTCCGCGGTATTTTCCACTGTTTTACTGGTACAGAAGAGCAAGCACAACAAGCGATGAGTTACAACCTCAAATTGGGAATTGGTGGTGTTGCTACTTTTAAAAACGGAAAAATTGATCAATTTTTAAACAAAATACCGTTAGAGCATATCGTATTAGAAACTGATTCTCCGTATCTTGCACCAGTGCCTTTCAGAGGCAAGAGAAATGAAAGCGCTTATATTGTCAATATAGCAGAAAAGTTAGCAGAACTATATGGGCTTCCATTAGAAACAATTGCAAATCAAACAACTGCAAATTCAAAAGCAGTTTTTGGTATCTAATTGTAAAACATAGAAACATAACATTTAAGTTTACATAAATATTTAAAACACTAATGTCTAAGTTTGATTCAATACGCCATTATCACGATCACGAAGTAAACGAGGTTTTACAAAAAATCTCTAAACATCCTATGATCAAAGCGTTAATGGGATTTACTTTTCCAAATAAAACCGAACAGCAATGGATGGAAGATTTGAGCAAAGTAACTTCCATTCAGCAATTTCAAGAAGATTTTGCTTACTACTCTATTCTTAGAATTCTAGAGAAAAGCTCCAATGGACTTTCCACTTCTGGATTTGAGAAATTAGAAAAAGATACGGCTTATTTATATATATCTAATCACCGTGACATTATCATGGATACATCTTTATTGAATGTAACCTTAAAAGATCACGGCTTGACGATGACGGCTTCTGCTATTGGAGATAATCTGGTACAGAAATCGTTTTTACTAGCTCTAGCTAAAGTAAACCGCAACTTTTTAGTACGTCGAAAACTAACACCAAGAGAACTATTAGAGAGCTCTCGTTTGATGTCAGAATACATCCACAGCTTACTTGTGGAAGAAAACCGTTCTGTATGGATTGCACAGCGTGAAGGGCGAACTAAAGATGGAAACGATGCTACCCATACGGGAGTATTAAAAATGATTGGCATGGATGCTGGACAAGAAAATCTACTGGATTACTTCAAGCATTTAAAAATCGTTCCTGTTTCAATTTCGTATGAATACGATCCTACGGACGCGTTAAAAATGCCACAGCTATTAGCTATTGCTAATAATGAAACATACATTAAAGAGAAAAACGAAGATTTCGTCAATTTATACAGTGGTATTATCGGTCAAAAGAAAGGGATTCACATTCACGTTGGGGATGTGATTGACACGGAATTGGATCAGATTAAAGCCATTGCAGACAAACCGAATAAACAATTACAAGCTTTAGCTCAGGTGATTGATCATTCGATTATTATGAATTACCACTTATGGCCAACGAATTATATCGCTTACGATATTCTAAACAATACGGATAAATTCTCCGATCGCTATAGTGAAAAGGAAAAACAATTGTTTGAACGTCGTTTAGAGTTACGCGTCAACAAACAAGAGCAAAAAGTGGTAGACAACTTCTTGTCGATGTATGCGAATCCTGTAGTGAATAAATTAAAATTACAAGATGAACAATAAGCCTTCTATTTTACTAATCTATACAGGTGGAACAATCGGTATGGTTAAAGATTTTAAAACGGGTGCTTTGCGCGCGTTTAACTTTAATCAATTGGTGGAGCGCATCCCCGAATTACATTTGTTGGATTGTGCAATAGAAACGCATTCCTTTGATGTACCAATTGATTCTTCGGATATGCAACCCAATTTATGGGTGCAAATGGCTAGTATTGTAGAAGATAATTACGAGCGTTTTGATGGATTTGTCATTTTACACGGATCCGATACGATGTCCTATTCTGCTTCGGCTTTGAGTTTTATGTTGGAGAATGTGCACAAGCCTGTGATTTTAACGGGCTCTCAATTGCCCATTGGCGATTTGCGTACCGATGCGAAAGAAAATTTAATTACAGCCATTCAGATTGCGGCATTACAAGAGAATAATACACCCGTAATCCAAGAGGTTTGCTTGTATTTTGAATATAAATTATACCGCGGCAATCGCACGTCTAAAGTCAGTGCAGAGTTATTTAATGCCTTTACCTCTCCGAATGTTCCCCATTTGGCAGAATCGGGAGTTAATTTGCGCATCAATCATTCGTTATTATTACAAAAACCGTTATCTTTGCCGCTGACCGTACACAAAAAGATGTCACGCAATGTGATGATTTTGCGTTTGTTTCCGGGGATTCAGCAGCACGTTTTGGAAGCTATTTTAGCCATTCCAAATTTGGAGGGAATTATTCTAGAAACCTATGGTGCAGGAAATGCTCCAACAGAGCCTTGGTTCTTGGACACCTTGCGTTGTGCAACCCAAAAGGGATTGAAGATTATCAATGTCACGCAATGTTCTAGTGGTAGTGTAATGATGGGGAAATACGAAACGAGTACGGAGCTAAAAGAGATTGGCGTTATTTCGGGTAAAGATATTACGACAGAAGCTGCGATTACCAAGTTGATGTTTTTATTAGCACAACCGACTATTGAAGATTTCAAAACCGCTTTCGAAACGCCAATTTGTGGCGAAATGGAAGCTTAATAATATAGAGAGAGGTGGCCGAGTGGTCGAAGGCGCACGCCTGGAAAGTGTGTATACGGCAACGTATCGAGGGTTCGAATCCCTTCCTCTCTGCAAGGAAAACCACCAACGGATGTTGGTGGTTTTTTTATTTGTATAAGGCTCGTGGAAAGTTCTACTTTCCTAAGAGGCGTTACAAATAAAAAAACAAGGCAAAGCGTAGCGGTGCAGTGGTTTTGCTTGTGAAAAAGACCTATTCTGGGAAAACCGAAGCGCAGCGGAGGTAATCCCTTTTTATAATAAGCCTCGTGGAAAGTTCTACTTTCCTAAGAGGCATTACAAATAAAAAAACGAGTTCGAATGCAAGGAGAGCGTGGTTTTTCTTGTGAAAAACACCCCTTCTGGGAAAACCGAAGCGCAGCGGAGGTAATCCTTATTCATGACAAAAATCAGAGGGAATCCTACTCCCTAAAGAACAAAAATCATTCCTAACATTTAATTCCCAATCAGCATAAAAAACCTATTCACTTAACTCAAATGAGCAAGTGAATTTCCGATAAAGACTTACGTGATGGCATAGTTACTTTTTTCACATCTTTCTTAATCAATTTATCTAATGCGATAACATCAACTAAAGTTTAAATTCTATACCCGAACTAATCGCATCAAAGGTTCAAAAGAATACATTGCAGCTCTTCGACCAGCTGCTTCTTCTCTTACAACTAAATAACCATTATCAACTAATTTTCTTATCATTAGTACCGCTGTTGCATTTGGAATTTTTGTCGTACCCACAAATTTATTATTTCTAAACACAGGATAAGTAAAAATAAAATCCAGTATTTCCATATTCCATTTTGAAGAAAGCAAATCTGAAAATTCTATTTTTGTTATCTCGTACAAATTCTTAATACTTTCTGCTATTTCTAAATTTCTGATGGCTTGACTTTCCACCGCCTTTAAAAAAAAACGTATCCATTCGTTCCAATCCTTTGTTTTGGAAACATTACGCATCTGCTCTATATATTCTTCTTTATTCTCTTCAAAATATCCACTAATAAAAAAATGAGGCTGTGAAAGAATTTTCTCTCGCCATAAATTCAACGTAATCAACATTCTTCCTATTCTTCCATTTCCATCCTTAAACGGGTGTAATGCTTCAAACTCTAAATGCATAATAGCTGTTTTAATTAATGGAGGAAAGCTACTCTCCATTAAAAATGCAAAAAGACACTCCAAGCCATCGTCTAAATTTTCAGGTCTTATAGGTATAAACTGTATTTCTTTTTTAAGTCTATCTGCTAAATAATTTTGTTCTTTTTTAAACTCCCCTGGAGATTTATTTGCCCCTCTACCTAAGTACAGTAGCTGTTGATGCATTTGCTTAATAAAACTTAATGAAAAATTATAACCACTTTCTAAGGCACTTTGTCCATTTTTCAAAGCCCTCTGATACAAGATAGTTTCGATAATATCGGCTTTTGCAGTAGCTGTGTCTTCTCCTTCATAATCCGCTTCATATTGAAGTATCTCATCCATTGTACTAATTGTACCTTCAATTCTGGACGATATTACAGCTTCTTGATTTCGCAAAGGAGCTAATAGAATTTCAGTGTTATGTAGATTTTTTAGCATCTGGTCAAAACGAGCCAACGCATCAGTTGCTTGTACCAACTCTTGTATAAAAAGAGAGTAATTAACATGTTCTGGGGGAAAACTATTGTAGTGATAATCTACTGCTTTGTCTAAATTATAATCCATAACCTGATATTTGTATACAAATTTAAAGAAATAAAATCAACCAACTTGCCTTGACTACAAAAAACAACACAATCCTGTAAACAAATATATTTGTTTACAATTCTTGTCATCAAAAAATGAACACAAGCTTACTTGATTACAAAAAAGTCTCATTTCTATAAACAAAATATCCTGATCATAAAAAAATAAAGCGCGGCGGTGCCTTGTTTTTCCTTGTGAGAAAGACTCCCTCTGGAAAAACCGCAGCGCAGCGGAGGTAATCCCTTACCTGATAAGCCTTGTGGGGAGTCCCACTCACCAAAGAGACGTTACAAATAAAAAAACAAGGCAAAGCGCAGCGGTGCCGTGGTTTTTCTTGTGAAAAATACCCCTTCTGGGAAAACCGCAGCGCAGCGGAGGTAGTCCCTTTTTTTCTAAATACAATTACCCAAATGACATCGTTTTAACCTTGCAAAATATTTCAGTTTCGCTCCTTAAAAAGTATTCTTTCACCACCTTAATACCATAGTATTCAGCAACATAAAACTTATATTTAATTTTTATAAAGATGCATAACTACAACAGATACATTATTAGAATATACTATTTAATAATACAATTCAGTAGGCAAAACTTCTTCTATAGTCTATAACTAATTTACTCACTACCTTACAGTAAACTTATTATAATATTAGCAGTATTTTACTTCCAATTTACCAATCGTGTCAAAATACAAACGATAATACTTTTTTATTTTTTTCTTAAAAACTATCTTACTCTGTATCAAAGCATAAAGAATATCAAAAAACCTAAATCCTATAGAATACGAGAATATTATAATATTAGTATAAATTCTTCCAATTTAATTCTGATTAGCAATATTAAAATAGATTTTTTTAATTCGATTACACATTAGTGTCATTTAACGCAATTATCACACAAATTATTCAAATTAATTTCTAAATCAATAAAAAAGCTTTTAATTTAGCTTATTTACTAACCAAAATTTACAAAAACATAAATTGTATATCTACAAGTCATAAAAACTTAAATTAGGATAACATTTGTTTTACATGCATAAACAAGACCTTGACGCCATATTCAAGGAACAAACCTTATATTCATCAAACTATCAACACACTTAAAACCAGAAATCTATATTATGGAAAATGAATTGAAACTTAAACTTGAACAATTACATAAAAGAGTAGATAACTTAAAAGATCAAATTCAAACAGAAGAAGCAACAAAGAATGCTTTCATTATGCCCTTTATACAAATACTAGGTTATGATGTTTTCAACCCCACAGAAGTCATTCCTGAGTTTATTTGTGATATAGGAACAAAAAAAGGCGAAAAAGTAGATTATGTTATCATGAAAGACAATGACCCTGTTCTTATTATTGAATGTAAACATTGGAAGACAAATACTGATGCACATAATTCTCAATTACATCGATATTATCATGTTTCTAATGCTAAATTTGGTGTTTTGACCAATGGTTTAATCTATAATTTCTATACAGATTTAGAAAAACCTAACATAATGGATGAAAAACCTTTTTTCACCCTTGATTTATCTAATCTAAAGGACACCAACATCAGTATTCTTAATAACTTTACCAAAAAAAGTTTTAATTTAGAAAACATTCTTGATTCTGCTGAAGCCCTTAAATATATTGAAGCTATAAGAAAAGAATTTGAAAAAGAACTACAAAATCCCTCAGATGAAATTATTAAAGTATTAGTTAGTCGATTCTTCGATCGCCCATTTACTGCATCTAGGTTAGTATCATTTAGAGAATATACGAAGAAAGCGTTCGCTAATTCCATTAATGATTCAATTAATTTACGTCTAAAAAATGCATTAAATATTAATGAAACTATTCCTTCAAAAGAGATAGAACATGTAGCTCCGATAGATCAAAACGCTGAAGTTGAAAAAATAATCACTACAGAAGAAGAAATAGAAGGTTTCCAAATAGTAAAAGCTATTTTACGAGAAGACTTACCCGCTGATAGGATAGCTTTTAGAGACACGCAATCTTATTTTGGAATTCTACTTGATGACAACAATAGAAAACCTCTTTGTAGATTACATTTTAATTCCTCTACCAAATATATTGAGCTATTTCATAATGGAAAAGAAAATGGGGAAAGAAAAATTTTAGACTCATTAGAAGATATATATAACTATAAGAATGAACTACTACAGACAATCAAAAATTATCAATAATCCAATATAGATAAGCAGTTGAAATAAATAAAAACCGATAACAATGTTATTGGTTTTTATTTACCTCTTCAAAATCGAATAAATCGCCGTATCCACAAATTGACCCCCGTGAAATTCACTTTCTTTAAAGTAAGCTTCTCTAACGAATCCACATTTTTCTAATACCCTTTGTGAACTGATATTTTCAGGGTAAATAACCGCTTCGATGGAGTGAAACCCCAAAGTGCGAAATCCAAAATCTACTATTCCTTGTAGCGCTTCAGAAGCATATCCTTTTCCGTAAAATTCAGGCAAAAGCATATAGCCCGTTTCTGTGCGGTAATGTTGTAGTTTCATGCGGTAGAATCCTATAGTTCCGATCATTTGTCCCGTTTCTTTTAAGGTAATGGTCCAATTGATGCATTCCTTATTTTCCATGCGCTGTTGTAGGGAATTGATATATTCTTCCGCTTCCCTCCTCTCAGTAGCTAAAGGCACGGGAATATATTTCATTACCTCAGCACTGGAACGCATGGCAAACATGTCGTCGGCATCGCCAAAATTAGTTGCTCTTAAGAGTAAACGCTCGGTTTCAAGTAAGGGAAATATAGGTAGGTTTAGTTGTAACATAGTAAAATTCTAGTATGAGGCTTAAAAGTAAAGAGAAAAGATTGTTTTATCGCTACTCTATCTAAACTGATTCCATACCTAATTTTCTCTTGATTGCTAAATTGAAAACCTATCACACTTTGTTTTTCTGTATAGGAGCATTTTTTCTATTCCATCCCAACACTAATTACATTTTTTTGATTAAAAAAACAAATAAGTCTATAATTATTCAAACAAACCAAGCAAACACATCTAAAACTATCAACAAAACCTCCTATATTAGTACTACATAAAATGCAGAACTGATTACAATTTTAGTTTCGTTACTTGCTATTTTTCCATTATTTACAAAACTTATTGATCTTCAAGATAAGAAAATAGCATTACTGTTCATCTATAAAAACAGTTGATTATCACTCACAAGCAACTCTTGCTAAACCTCAACTCGAAACAAAATTGTAATTAAATTGAGTAAGACTTTCACCTCTTAATGAAAGTCTTACTTTTTTTTCGCAGGAAAATTATCACCGATTTCGACTCGCTTCTAGTGCTTTTCCTAATGAAATAACTGTTGAAACTGCGGGAAATAATCTCGAAGACTGGAACATGATTTAACTCGAATTCAAAATAAAGAGAATAAAATGATCGTTCCTCCAAACTACAACTCGACTCTTTGTCTACCATCAAGAAGTACACGCTACTTTATAGGCCAAGGATATATGACCAAGCAGAGTCCTTTACTATATTTCTTATCTTTGTTTTTACGGGCACTTACTTAGGATGCCTTTGTCGTTCATTCATCCATATAATACTACAACTATGACGCGATCAAAAACGTTTCTCTCTCCTCCTGTTGCTATACTTTTCCTTTGTTTGCTACTATTAACCAGTTGCTCTAAGTCCTATGTGGTAGACAATCAATTTGTAACCGCAACAGTTCCCTATGATTACCAAGACCTCACCAATTTTGCTCAAGATGATGTTCTCTACTTGGATTCTTTCAAGCTCAATGGATTAGAGCGTATTCTCTCCATTGACAATATTCAGGACTTACTCATTCAACCCAACAGTCAAACTATTTTAGAAGACACACCCGTAGAAGTTTTAGCCCGTCGATTGCGTGGCATTGAGCGGGAGTCTCATGACCCTGATTTCCCATGGAAGAACTTCAAATTAGTAGAGGCACCTAAATCCATTACATTTAAAGGGCGTCCCGCAGCAGAGGCAACTTTTGACGTAGTTGAATATGTCAATCGCATTGATGATACCATTTCAAAACGAGTAAAACGCATGGTTATATTTGTGGATGACGATTTGTGGAATATTGTATTGGCTCCTTCAGAATCGAAATATTACAAAGATGAAATGGAAATTTTTGAAACCATTTTGGAAAGCTTACAAATAAAAAAATAAGATAATGAATAACAAAACACTTCGTTTCTCTACTGATTTACATCTAGAAAATAAAAGAAAGAATAAAGCGCTACGCTTGCTCCTCTTGACGTTATCACTCGTTGCTTTTACGTCCTGTGGTACTTATGAAAAAGCAAAACCTTTAGATGCTTCCACACATTACTTCCCATCTAAAGTCAAGGATCAAGAACGCGTGATTGTCTTAAAGGAAATTCCCCTATCTGCCGACACTTTAAAAAGTGTACTCCTGACTACGGACGAAATTTATTGGTCAACAATGGGGAAAAATCTAAACTATTTTGACGAGGTACTCACCGTTAGCGAACTTCAGCAGAAGCTTATTCAACGAGGAGTTTCAACAGATCAAGTAGACCTAGCAAAGGGAATTGGTCTTCAGGCTGTACACGATTTATACAAACCTTATGTTGCCCTTGGATTGGAGAAATACCAACTTGAGAATGGAAAGTGGCATGCGTGGATGTATCTCTATGATCCAAAACGAGAAGAAACCATCTATGAGTGTGCAATTCCCTTGAATTTGATGTGGGATGGATGGACCGATCAAGCAACCCTTTTTCCCCTTTTTAATTCACTCTTAGATTATTTGCGCAAACAAAAGTAAAAGTAAAAACCCCTTAATTACAACGAAGTAAACAAGGGGTTTTGGTTAAAATAGCACCGTGTAAGACACGGTTAACACACGTTTTTAATTTTAAGCATCAATCTAAGGTGATTGTATATTCATTTTCTATCTCTTTTTTATAAGCAAGAGGCGCAGTCTTAGGGGATAAGGCAAACAGAGGGGAAAACGTTTTTACTTTGATTGTTCTTCCATCTGGATAAAACTCTAAGATTCGCACTAAGCCATCTCCACCATTGCCATAATGTCCGCCTCCTTCCGCTTGCATATCAAACAGCATCTGATGCACGGTACGCCCTTCCTTATTTGGATCTGTTCGATATCCCGTTCCAGCAATATGTCCGGATAAAACCAATTCAATCTGCTTATTGGGATATACTAACTTCTCCCATATTTGTGCTCCATTATTCGCATTGGGCAGAACAATACGCTCTGATTTGAGCTGTTTCTTCTCTTTGATATAGGGTTCAAAAATCACCCATTTATTTGCTCCTTCTAAACGTTCGTTTGTTCGATTGAGATACGCATGTGTGAGTAGAATCACTTTGTGGTTTTTGTATTCCTCAAAATTCAGGATCGTATTCGCCCAATCGACCGTTTGATTACGGGGTGCATATTCTAAATTCAGGACGAGAAAATCTTGTCCGTGTAAATCTCTGAACTCATACATTGCATTGCTCAACGTCGGTTGATTTCTTGCGTCCCATCCATATTGCACCAAGTGCTTGCGATTGAGGTAATTTTGATCTATCGTAAAATAATCATCATACTGAGAGGTTCTATTGCCCTCCCTATCAATGGTATAGTCGTGATTTCCTGTTGCTAGAATATAGGGCACTTTATGATTGAGAATTCCGAACGATTTAGAAACAAATTCCCATTGCTCTTTGGATGGTACATCTCCATCATGTCCTGGCAAAATGACCTGATCTTGTTCGACCAAATCCCCTACACACAAAACCATCTTGATTTGTAACGGATCAACATTGGCACTAATCCATTGATTCATTACATCTAAAATTGGTTGATTTTGGTAGTACTTCACATAATTCTGCACATCGGGTACCAAGACCATCGACCAGGAATTGGGGTGATCCAATTTCACCGTACTAGCATATTGTTGTGCTTTTAGGGATAAAGTGGACAACAACAGACTGACGATTCCTAGTATTTGATATCGTATTTTCATCTTAATAGCCTGGGTTTTGAATGATATTTGCATTGACAATTACCTCTTTAGATGGAATTGGCCATAAATACTGTTTTTGACTATCAAAGGCGCGATTTGCTAATACTTTTATTGTTCCTCTAGCCACTAAACGATCAAAAACAGGTAATCCGTCTTGATCAATTGTAGGACTATCCGACCAAAACCACAGATTTTTATCTACTACTTCACTCTGCAAGGGTTTAGGATCTAGTAAGCCATAATTAGGTCTGTTTAAGGCTTTTTCTGCCAATCTCCATCGAACTAAATCTTCTATTCTTTTATTCTCCCAAGCGAATTCCACTCTTCTTTCCAAGCGCAATAATCGACGCATTTCCCCTTGTGAGGCCAATGCAACAGCTGGTGCTTTGATTCCACTGTTGTGGTATCCTCTTGCTCTGACTTTGTATATTGATTCTGCAACTTGTTGATCCAATTCACCCAATTCGATCTTGGCTTCGGCCAGCATTAACAAAACGTCTGCATAGCGCATAATGATGATGTCATTTTCCATCAAATAATCGTCATTCCAATCTTCGTCAACTCCTTTTTTCAATGATAATCCGTTATAAGAGGCATAGGTATCTACACTTCTTGTATCCTTATTCTTCACTTGTTGTCCTGTAGTTGTATTCAAAACTTTGGTTGCATCAGGACGCGGATTGTACACATACCCCAAAAAATGTTGATCAAATTCTACTATCGTTGCCACTAAACGAGGATCTCTATTTTTAAATGGTTCTTTAGAATTGAATAAGGGCGATTCGTCAATTGTTTTTCCATCAATACACAAATAGGAAGCGAATAAATCCCAAGAAGGCTGCGCTACATTGGCTCCCCCTGCATTGCGCGTCACGAAGTTCTTTACGTTTAACGTCGAATTTAAGGTAGCTAATCGTGGAATGCCGAATATGGTTTCTTTCGTATTTTTTGTTTTTGATAAGAAATAGGTGGCATAATCTTCATGTAATTCATATACGCCTAGCTTGATACAAGCTTCACTGGCTTCTTTTGCTGTTTTAAAATCGAGAATATTTAATGCTGTTCTGGCTTTAAATGCATATACAGCACCTTTTGTTAATCGAGCAGTACTTGTTCCTTTATATACTTCTGGTAAATGTTCTACGGCAAAGTCAAAATCTCGATACACTTGATCCAACACTACTTTTTTATCCGTACGCCCCATCGAAAAAGCCTCCTCAATGGTCAATTGATCGGTGTAAAAAGGCACATCTCCATAATAAAACACCAAGCGACCATAAAAAATAGCGCGGAAAGCTCTTGCTTCTGCTTCGAACTGCTTTTTATCCGTTTCACTTAAGTTTCCTTTGTTATTTTTTAGATTGACTAAAATTGTATTCGCTCTAGAAATACCCTTATAGGTATTGTGCCAAAAATTAGTTGATACCCCCCATTCACTATTAATTCCCGCAGAAGCATAGCTATTCATCACCTGTCTTTGCGACCAGTTATCGCTCATTCGCTCTGAGTTCCAGTTAATATCCAGATCCCATAGATATTCTCTATAGAAATCGGCAATGGAAATTTCGTATTCTTTTTTGTCGGCATACCAATTTTCTGTAGAAGCATTGGCAGGTGGGTTTAAATCTAAATCAGCACAGCTGGTGGTTAATCCCAATAAGACGAATAGTACATATATTTTTTTCATGTGATAACGTTTAAAAATTAACCGATACTCCAAAATTGATGGATTTGGTGATATAAGAATTATAGAGTGTTTCTGGGTCGAAACCTTTAGGAAAATCACTTACCGTAAAAAAGTCATTCAAGGATAGGTATACTCTCAATCGATCAATTAGAATAGGCTTGGTTACTTCTTTAGGGAAGTTATACGCTAGGGTGATGTTCTTAATTCTGAAATAAGCACCATTAACTAGCCAAAGGGTAGATGTTTTATAGTTGTTATTTTCAGCACTTGCATGTGATAATCGTGGGTATTTTGCTGCTATATTTTCACTTTCTGTATTATATGGACTCCAATATCTACCATCTATCTCTTGCATCGGACTTGTCCAAGAAGATTGGAAAGGTCTCATTTGCTCTTCTGTCAACAAGCTTTGTCTCTTGCCTACACCTTGAAAAGCCATGCCCAACTCAATACCTTTATATTCCATGTGGATATTCCCCCCATAGGTAAAACGAGGCAATGAACTTCCCAGAGGTACACGATCATAATCAGCAGAAATCTTACCATCTGGTACTCCATCAGGGCCGCTAATATCTTTGTACTTTACATCTCCTGGTTTCGTTGTAGTACTCAATAACGCACTATTGCCAATTTCTTCTTGCGATTGAAACAATCCCTCTGCCACATATCCATACCATGCATTGTAAGGCGTTCCTTCTCTAATGATTTGATTGTTGCTAATTACAATACGGTCATTTAAATTCCCCATCATGGTTTTAGAATCCGATACATTCAAACCAATACTGTATTTAAAATCTTTCATCTGATCTCTCCAAGTGACATCCAAATCCCAGCCTTCTGTATGCATTTCTCCAGCATTTTGACTTGGATTTTCAAATCCCATAAAAGCGGGAATCTCCAACTCGAGCAACATATCTTTGGTTTTCTTTTTATAGTAATCTGCAGTTATTCCTAAGCGGTTATTTAAGAAGTACATATCCACTCCAAAATCGGTAGAGGTTGTCGTTTCCCAAGTAATATTCTCAATCGCATATTGAATTTGAGCAGCCGTTAACGAAGATAAAATCTGTCCATCTTGGTAAAACAACGTATTGGAAAAACCAATAGACGATTGGTAGGGATAATTTCCAATCCGTTCATTTCCTAGCATTCCCCAAGACCCTCTTACTTTCAAATTGCTAAATACGTTTTGCCCTTGCATAAATTCCTCATTAGAAAGGGTCCATCCAACGGATACAGAAGGAAACGTTCCCCATCTATAGTTGGAATGAAAACGAGAAGAACCATCTTTTCTGATATTGGCTTGGATATGGTATTTATCCTTGTAATTGTAAATCAATCGACCAAAAAAGGAACGGTAGGCGGTTTCGTATTTATTCCCTGAGTTGGTCATATAATCCACAGGCGCTAAATCCAAATAAGGAAAATTATCCAACTCCATATTATTGGCAGAAGCCCCTAAACTTTCTACCGAATTAAAATTGTCTTCATATCCCGCTAATAGATTAAAGCTGTGATCATTGTACGTTTTATTGTAATTAATCAATATTTGTTTGGTCAACTGTTTGCCTTCATTTCTATTCTCCACGAGTTTGGTACTTGCATGTCCATTGATATACCCTCCAAAACGCGTTGGATCTTGAGCATCATAATAGGGAATTTGTTTGGTAAAATTCTTTCTGCGATTAAAGTACAATTGAGGAGCTACAACCAAAGACACTTTTACATCACGTATCGGTGTAATATTTAAAGCAAAACGCCCATAGGCTTTATCTGAATAGTGCTTATTCTCCCCTCCATAATGTAAACTTGCATAGGCATTTGAACCTGATTTACCCTCTGCTATTCTTCCATCTTGCCACGTTGCTGCATAAATCGGGGCATAACGCATGGCTTCCCAAACGGGATTATTGGTTGGTGAGGTTTGATTGGTAGAATTATAAGAAAAGTCAACATCTCCAGACAAATACGAGTTGATTTCAACGCTATTGTTCAAACGCATCATGATGCGTTTGAAGTTTTCAACGGCATAAAGTGCTTCATTATTATCGTAGGTCATGCTCAAACGAGATTTGGTTTTTTCGCCTCCTCCAGACATAGAAAATGCATGACGCTGTTGATAGGCGGCTTTTTTCAGCAATAAATCCTGCCAATCTGTAATGGGAAATTGATCAGGATCGAGAGTATTATTTTGCTTCCACGTTTGAATCGCTTCTTGACTGTAAATACTATGTTGTCCATTTTCTGGATTTCCTGCATCATTCCAAGACATTTCATTGATCATTTCCATATAGCGTTTATAATCTACAGGTTTAGGCATAGCTGTGGGTTTATCTATCCCGTAATCTGCCTTATAGCTGAATTGAAATTCTCCGCTTTTTGCTCTTTTTGTCGTAATTAAAATAACCCCTGCCGCAGCTCTAGCTCCATAAATTGAAGCAGCAGAAGCATCTTTTAAAACGGATATTTCTGCAATATCATTCGTATTCACCTCATCGATATTATCTTGAGCCACACCGTCGACAATAATCAAAGGATTACTATCGCCAATCGTAGTAATTCCTCGTACGCGGATTGTAGCACCCGCTCCAGTTTTATTGCTATTTCTCGTTACTGTCACACCAGACATTTGACCTTGTAAGGCTTGAGACAATTGGGTTGTATTACGCTCTTCAATCAATTCTCCACTTACTTGCCCAACGGAACCTGTTAAGTCTTTTTTCTTCACTGTTCCATAACCGATCACTACAATCTCATCTAAAGCAGACGCCTGTTCACTTAATTTAATTTGCATGCTACTCGTTGCTTTTTGTACGATGGATTGATATCCCATAAAAGAAAACTCTAGTAAGTCATTTTCTTGTGCTTCCATACTAAATGCGCCATCTAAATCAGACATAGCGGATTGTTTAGAATTTAAGTTGACAACTGTCGCCCCAGGAAGACTCAAACCGTCTTCTGCGACAATTACGCCTTTAGCACTGATTCGCTTGCCCTTGGATTTACCTTGTTTTAATGAAAGGAGTTGATCATCCATCTGATGTGCGATTGCCCATTTACTTTGTAATACCTGCAATACTGTTTGTAAGGATACCGTTTGAGTGGTTAAGCTAATCTTGTTCTGAGTATTGATGGTTTGGTCGAGAAAAACCTTTAACTGCGTTTGTTGCTCAATCGCTTCGATAATCTGTTCTACTGTTACTTCTTGACTTGAGAGCCGTACTTCTACGTCTTTCAGTGCGCGTTTTTGCGCCCATCCGGTTGTTGCAATAAGGAGAAATAAAAGCAAGAATTGCTTTTTCATCCTTGTTTTAAAGAAATTGTTCATTGTTGTGTTTGTCGTTTACTATTGAATACTAATGGTTTGATTTTTATTTTTTATGGAAAGATTATGGATAAATCCAAGACTATTTAAAATCGCATAGAGCTCTTTTTTAGGGTAATCCCCTTGCACCAAAATATGGGATTTAGTCGGATCCTGAAGGACAATAGGTATTTGATAATACGCGGCCAATTCCGCAACAACCTGGTGCATCTCTTTTCCTTTAAAATTGAAAAAAGCTTGAGTGTGATTCAGTGTATTGGCAACTTGCTGGTGGTTTTTCCAAACAATACTATCCTTAGCTTGTAAAACAAAAAGTTTGGTATGCTCTCGTTCTAAAACAGCTACTTTTCCGTAATTCACTTTTACTTTATATGCTACATCTGAATCATCAACAAGGAAGCTCGTTCCCAAAACCGTTGTTTGAATATTTTTCGTGTGAACGATAAAAGCGAGATTGGGGTTTTTAGTGACGGAAAAGTCCGCTTTGCCCTTTAGGGTCACCTGACGATTCTCCTGATTAAAAGCTGAAGCAACCAAGAGGGAACTCCCCTTGTAAAGCGTAACGGATGAATGATCCTCTAAGACCACGGTCATGTCCTGATCAGCAGTATAGAGCAGCGGTGTATGGGTTGAAAGGGGTTTCCAAATGAATAGGGCAATGGGAAGCGCAATCGCCACACAAAAGGCCCCCACCTTGAAAATCGTTCGCTTGCGTTGGCGTTGACGCTTATGCTGTTGAATCTTACTTTTGATTCTTAGCTCCAAACGTTCGGTATCTTCTAAATGCTCTAGTGTGGAAACTTGCATTTTATCCACCCAACGGTCTAAAAAAGCATTTTCTTTTACTGTCGTCTTGCCTTGCGCGAAACGCTGTAAAATTGCTCTTATTTTTTTATCCATAAAATACACTGTTTTCTATAGAGTGTCAGAAAACGGAACATGGACTAATCTGTTAGGTAAACTTTACACAAGATTAATCTTGGTAACAATACCTTAATGTAAATAAACGAGAAGAAAAATGAGTTCAATGGAATATGGTAAATGTGCGCGCAGGGTTTGCAACGCTTTGGTAATATGATTTTTAACTGTGTGTTCAGATATATTCATGGCTTGAGCAATTTCTGCATAAGATTGTTCCGCATAAAAACGCAATTGAAACGCTTGATAACATTTCTCTGGTAAAAGTTCTGCTGCCTTTTGTTTAATCTGATCCAATAAATAGGCTTTAAAAATCTGCTGTTCTTCCGCTGTCATCAAATCGCATTCTTGTAGAGCTTCATAGGCTAGTTCCAATTCATTCGTTGTAAACGGACGTTTTCGCATATATTCAAAGCTCTTGTACTTGGCTGCTGCATATAAATACGACTTTATATTGTGAATTTCTAGGGTGTCCAATCTATTCCACACATCAATAAAAATCTCTTGAATGATATCTTCCGATTGCTTGCTATCTTTTGTAATGGTATAAGCATAGGAGTATAAAGGTTTCCAAAGTTCCATATAGATCTGATCTAACAGGTAATCGTTACGCTTAGACATGTTCTCTTTTTTAGCGTAAAAGTATTTATTCCATTCCTCCAAGGCTAAACCCGTTATTTTATTAAATCATTAAGTTTTTAAAAAAAAACTAAATCACTACAAAAGAACCAATTACCCATAAAAACCTTCCGTTTTTCCTTTTCGCTCTACGTTATAAACAGAACCAATTCGAGCACAAGATTACCAATCCATTAAGTCTTTTAAATGCGATCGCAAGGTGCGACCTAGTTATACACTTTGAGAAATTAGCAACGACGATTATACCTTCTGGTAATGAATTAACCTGTAATATAGATAGATAAGTATGCTACTGTGGTATCTCATGAATACCACCTACTTTAACTTTTCGATATAGAAACTATAAGTCAAGAACTTCAATCGAGTAAAAGTCAATCCTTAAAAATTTGTCTACCTTTAGTATAATTCACTTATTTATTGGAAATTAAATTAAAAACATGGGATATAAAAAAATTTGTCTACCTTGTAGACTATGCTTCACTAGATTGATTGATTTTGGTACTGGAAAGATCTATCCATGTCCCACTTGTTCCAATCCTATGATACTACTGACGCATCGGTTTAGAGCTCCCAAAAAGTCCGACGATCAAAAATGGAAAACAGTTGCTTTTCTCCTAGCCCATGGCTTTTTGTATCAACCTATTTTTGAAGTTCTAAACGGACAAAAAACCACTAAAAAGGTAGAATATCCCGAAAATTTAACTCAGGCACGTGCATTTGTTTTGCAGTATAAAGATCAAGCCTACTACAAATAACTCCGCATGAAAATAGGAAAACCCTTTCGTACACTAACACTAAAAGAATACCTCTTCTACATTGACAATCATAATAAGTATACGGATTTTAATACCTTAGGTTTATATCGATCTCTTGTAGAACATGAACGTTTAACACTGGAAGAGAAACTAGAGCTTCGAGCGTATGCGCATCGCTTTTTTAAAAAACCCTTTGATTTTCTCCAACTTAAAGATCCTAAAACCTATGTTGAAGTAGCTTATTTAGGGCAAGAATTAACAGCGGGAGATGAACAACAAATTTGGCGTGATGTCAAACGAAATCAGCATCAAATTCTAAAAGACAAACGAATTAAACACCGTAATTTTGGGGATTATTCCAAGCACAATTGTGGAGATGAGGCTTGTATTTGGTATGGACTTATGGTTCGACAAGGTTCTTGGCTAGCTGAGGGAAACATGCATTTCAACACAGATATCGATAAATACAACCAAAAACAGCAAGCAGATCGAATTAAATCGGAGAGAAAAAACGAGAGGAATTTAATTAATAAAGCGATACAAGACGAACAAGAGTAAACACCCCCCAGAATTTTTGGATAAACCCAATTTTTGGAAATAATATAAAGGTCGATATGATGATACAGCACCCTTTTTTTGTTTTTTTGTTTTTCCTCTCAACGAGTTGGTTCCATCCTTTACTAGCACAAAAACTAGATAAAGAGCAATTATTGCGTAAAACAAATGCTGATCCAACGGCCCTTTTTATCATTAATGGCCTTCCATTTGATGATTCCGAATCAGCAGTCATTCAGCTCAAACTCGACAGTATAGATCCAGCTAAGGCGGTTTCAATAGAGGTATTGAAAACGGAGAAGTCAACCATCCTTCGAAAAGATCTTATAATCATTAATTATGCAGTTCAACTTTCACTTGAACGAGTTCAATCCCTATTAAGCGAAATTATACCGAAATTTAAGGATACCTACTACGGATTTTCCTCCCATATCTATACGGATGCTCAAGATCCTGTTTTGTATATAGATGGACATAAAATTCATCATACGGAAACAAAAAAAGCAATCAACACATTATCATCGTCGAATCAAATTGCTTATATTTTCGAAAAAAAGGGAGAACAATCGATTGAACTTTACGGGCAAAATGCAAAAAATGGGGTTGTCTTGATTTGGACTAAAGACAAGCTTTAAATCGTTTTACTAAATTTTAAAATAATGCAAAAACAGTTTAATTCTTTAACAGCATGGCAGCGCATACTGGATCAAGCTGAAACTGCCCCGGGTGACCTACTTTATGAAATTGCGAATCACCTAGAGCATGGTTATGCAATCAATGAAGAAGAACACATTGAAGTAGATCAACACAAAGCCTTTCATTTCTATCAAAAAGCGGCTCAAAAAGGTCATATTGATGCTACCATTCGATTAGCTGATTTCTATAGCGAAGGTTTATTTTGCAAAAAAGACATAGCCCTAGCCCTTAACCTATATCAAATAGGCATTGATAATAATCGTGGACATGCCGCATTTAATCAGGCTTTAATTTATCGCGATCTTGAAGATTACGCCAAAGCCTTTTCCCTTTATCAAATAGCCCAGACCATAAATAAAGCACCTTCTATCGAAATTGCCTATTGCCATTATTATGGACTAGGCACACCAATCAACAAAGAAAAAGCCTTTATTATTTTTGAAACGATCGCGAAAAATGATCCTGAAAACAATAATACAGGCTATGAAATTGACGATGCTAATTATTATTTGGGTCTCTATTATTTAGAAGGCACCTACATAGAAAAATCAACCGAAAAAGCAAGATTCTACTTTGAGAAAGCAAATCGCGATCAAGACCATCGACCTGCTAACGAACTATTATTACTAATACAAAAAACATGAAACAACAAATCACCTTCCTTTTCTTCTTTATTTCGATTAGCTTATTTAGTCAAGAAATAAACCAATTAGGTTTGACAGATAACCCTGTTTTGACACTAGAAGAAGCTCAATACCTCATGCAACACATGAGTGAAGAACAACGACAAGGTATCGATCTCACGAACAAAAAAGTTCTTTTTGTTACGGGTTCTTCTGGAGGAAGATTGATTAGCAAATCGACCTATTTTAAGAACATTACAATGAACAATGAAACAGATAATATAAGAGGCAGCTGGATTTTTGAACTAACGGAAAAGGAAAAAATCAATTCTGGCGGTTATGACATTTTTATTGCGCATTGGAGCAAAACAATAGTAAATAGCAATAGAAAAAGACATATAAAAACGGCGGCTAAGACGGAACAAATGTCTCTTTTAGATAAGTAAGCAGCACCTAGATTACATCTATCCCACTATTAATCACTTCTATGACAATTTTTTCCTATCATCTTGCACAGGTCTCTTTCTTTAGTAGTTTAAGAATATTGCTTTTTCCACCCAAAGCCAAATACATAAAGGGATTAATTCACGCAGACACCATGCATGCGATGGTTTTAGGGTCGCCAGTATTTTCACCCGCGCGATTTTTAATCCGTCGAGTTGTTGTTTTTGCACAATGGGAAAATGAGACAGCCTTAGAACACTATTTAGCAACCCATTCCATCGGAAAGAAACTAGCCAAAGGCTGGCATACGCGCTTGCAGTTTGTCAGACAATGGGGAACCCTATCTAACTACCAAATTCCCGCAGAAGGCGTGTCCTTAGCAGAAGAAGAGGAAGCTGTAGTAGCGGTAACCTTAGCGCGCATGCGATACTTTCAAATTCCACGCTTTATTCGTTGGGGACGACCGACTGAGCAATTGGTTCGCGATCACCCTGCTCCTACATTAGCCTTGGCATCATTTAAATTTCCGACCACGATTTCGACCTTTTCGATTTGGCCTTCTTTAAAAAGCATGACCGATATGGTGCAGGGACATAGCCAGGTTGCCCAACCACAACGACACCGAGAAGCCATGCAAGAAAGAAATCGCAAAGATTTTCACGTCGAATTTAGTACGTTGCGTTTTAAACCCCTTGCTGAATATGGCACTTGGCAGGGAAAAACACACTATATACCTCAACCCAATCATCCCTTATAACATGAGTCGAATATCGTTCAACCAAAATAAACAAGATTGGGTTACCCAACAATGGGTTATTTTAAGAGGCAAACAATTGAATTCCGATGACAGCTCTTGGTTACTTGGCCCCTTTGGACGCGTAGGCGATGCAGGAGAAGATTTTATCTACCAATTAGCCCAAGAAGAACAACTAGTCATCTTGCGAAATTGCACCCATGCTGGTTTACTCTCTTCGCTTTCTGTATTGGGACTATCGCCAGAGAATCAAGCGAAAATAGATCCCCGTATTGTCGATTTTTACGAACAAACTTCCGAATATAACCTCCGCATGAGTTTACGATGGAACCCCATCTTCAAATGTTGTGGCTATCTCGTAAACGCCTTGTTTAGCCACCGACTCAAACAATTGCATATACCCATAAAAAACAAACTACAAGATGAGCCTATAACCAGCGAGATTATTCAATTAATCGCACCTCAAACGAAAGAAATACGCTATACCTTTTGGCTGAGAACCCTTCCTTCTCAAGGGACCATTGTATTTTCTGGTGTTTATAGCACTTGTCTATTGCCTACAGGTAAAAAAGCCGTAAAAGCAGTATTTCCATTACCCAATGGCAATGCTACCGTCCTCATGAAACCACAGGTTGGTACACAAGGAGAATTGATTTTAGATTCGAGTGGTAACCAATGGGGAGAAGCGGGCTTTTACTTTCTATTACAAGATAGCAAAGAAAAGTACTGGGCACGATTTATTCCTTCCTTCAAAGATAAACTCGTCGTACAAGCCCATTCAAATGGATTAACAGCCAATCAACAACTAAAACTTTGGGGATTACCGGTAGTCACAATTTCCTATGCCATAAAGCGAAAGGAATAAATCATTCTTTTTTAGTATCCTATATATATATAGTATTTTAGTCTTAAAATTAAATGTAAACAGTCACTGACCTAACCCTTCTTTTTCATGCGTGATCTAATTTTCTACGATCAAACCCGATATCCTCAAATAGCACGACTAGCCATCGCTATACCTTTAATCCTTATTGCTGTACTTGGTTATATTTATGCTCAGGATACGATCTTTATATCCCTACTCGGATTTGTATTTATTGTCTTAGTCCTAAGTGCCTATTATATGTATAAATCTGGTTTAGCGATTCAAATTTCAGAAGAAGGGATATCCTATACATTCCACTCTTTTTCAAAAAAAGAAAACCACATTCCCCTATCTGATATCCAACAAATAGCACTCATGGCTTTAGATTATACCACTAAATTCGGAGGGTGGGGACATCGAAAAAATAAAAATGGAGAAGCTTTTATATTTAATGACGGGCTTTTTCTACACGTACAAACGGCCCATCAAATGTACTATTTCTCAATCTCTGATGCTCAAAAAGAAGCATGTCAGCATCTACTTGAGCACTATACTTTACCTGATACAAAAAAAGAATAACAGAGTTGTTATTCTTTTTTTGTATGTTGAAACAACCAATTATATAAGGTAATATGGCGATATAAATCTTCTACACTTCCGTGATTTCCTCCCTTAACAACTTCGAGTTCTATGGGGGCTTTAACATTACACGCTTGAATAGCAGTCAAAATATTTTTTGATTCTTTTAGGGGTACAATAAAATCTTTATCCCCGTGAATCAATTTAATCGGGAGACTGGTTAAGTTACAAGCATCCCTGGCTTCTCCCCCTCCGCAGATAGCAATTGCAGCAGCTAGACGATTGGCATATTTACTGGCATACTTCATCGTTCCGTATCCACCCAAACTCATTCCTGTTACATAGATGCGACTCTCATCAATGGCGTAATGTTCAATCATATACTGAACAACCTCATCTACTTTATCTGGATTCCACGGCCCTGAAGGCAATTGAGGAGCCACTAAATAAGCTGGTAGCTTCAATCCTTTCTCTATTCCCCTGAGTGGACCATATCGCTTGACACGTTCAATATTCGTACCTGATAAACTGCGCCCATGCAAAAAAATAACCAAAGGGTTCTTTTCTTCAACCGTACTCGGCTCATTGACCCAAAATTGATAAGCTGTTTGATCTAAAACAGCTTTAGGTTGAGCTCCTAAATTCAAGGAAATCAACCCCATAATAAACAGAATAAAACGCATAGAATTTTTATCTAAATATAGTTGTATTCTAACAAAACACCCAGAAAAAAAAACTACAATTGTTGTGTTTACCCCCCCTCAATACATCAACAAAGCAATATACTAAAGCACAAGGTTTTACTATCAAAGAACCAGGTAAAAACAATAGAAACTCAAAAAACAGTAGCCCTAAATTATGTTAATGATTACATAATTTCTTTAACAATATTGTGAGATGTCTTATTTTTAAACAAAAACGTAGAAAACAAAATTAAACTAAATGAAAAAATCAATCAAGACCTTATTCTTTGCAAGTTTTAGCGTATTTCTGTTCAATTGTAGCTCAGATGATAGTGCAAGTGTCAAAGGACCAGGGCCAGGACCGGAGCCAATCGTTACCGAAAAAACACACTATTTAAGTGCTATCGAACAAAATTTTTATGATGAAGACGAGCAAGCAAATGAGAACTATTTGCTTCACGTCAATTACAAATTAGAATACGATGCTGATTTTAAATTAAGCAAAATTTTATACACCGATACAGGCTATACCAACAATGAGGTTGTGAGAGAACAATCCCTTGAAATGCATCATAAATTAGATGCTCAAGGAAGGTTAGAAACCTTTACCCTTAAAAATGGTTCTACTATTGTTGAAGAGTACACATACACCTATGCTAATGATTTATTGCGATCAACAAAATATGATTTAGTAGCTCAAGGTGGTGAGTTCACGGCTAACTTTCATCATAACGAAAACAAACAGATGATTACCAATAACGCATTGGGCGCTAATTTACTCGTTGATTATACGTATAACGAAAAGAATCAAATCGATCGATTTAAGGTTAATGGTCAAAATATTAAATTGAGTTATGATGATAAAGTATCTCCTTTTTACAATCTTCCTTATGATTTGACTAGTTTGTTATTCAATTTCAACTACGTATTTCCTTATACTTACAAATTTCCCAATAACGTAACTTCATTCACTGCAGCAAATGAAGTCGCAGATGTTGATTACACCTATAATGAAGCTAATTTGCCTACAAAAGCGATCTATTACGAAGGAAAAAGAGAGGACAACATAGTGGCCTTTGACATCACCTATACTTACACAGTAAAAGAAACAGAAGTTAAACAATAAGATACACCAAAAACCGATTAGCAAACTAATCGGTTTTTTTATGTTCTACTCTATGGTATCAAGCACATCCGAGTAGTTTATGCTTATCTAAAGGCCCTTGGATAATGTCCTTAATTAGGATCTAAGCATTTCTCTTCTTTCTTACCTATGGATTTGACGATATTTCATCGGACTATGCCCCACATACGTCTTAAAATAACGACAAAACGTAGTAGCATCAGCAAAATGCAACTGTTCTGCAATTTGATAAATAGGGAAATCCGTAGCAGTCAAATAGGTTTTTGCCTTGATAAGAACCAATTCCCTAATCACTTTTGATATGGATTTTCCCGTACGTTGGCGAATTAAGGTCGTCAAATATTTAGGACTTAATTTCAGTTGATCCGCGTAGAAATTAACTGATTTTTCTACGAGATAATATTGATGTAGCAAATTGTAAAATTGAAATACCGCAACATCTTTACGCGAACTTGGCTGCATCGCTCCTTCCTCTTGTTGATATACGCGATTGATATGCGCAATAAAGGAATACAACAGATAACGCAAAGCATCTACTTGAAAAATAGAGTCCGTTGACTCTTGTTGCTGAAAAAGAGCAATATATTGTTCAAAAAGAGATCGGTCTTCTTGTTCTAAAACGACTAACGGTTGTTCCACCAATACACTTAAAAAGTTGTAATTGGTCGGTAAAATCATCTCATCAATCGCGCGAAAGCTAAACACAAGGTGCACACACTGAAAATCAACGCTCGGTTGTTGATTCAACACCAAACTTTGAGGCAGCAAAGTCAACAACGTCCCTGGAGATACAAAATAGTTCGTTGTATTAATGGCCACCTTTGTTGTTCCTGAGATACAATAAGACAAGATAATTTGTCCCTGCTGTTGAATGGCTGTTGGATCCCACAAACTAAAGAGTTCGTTCGATCGCAGCACTTGAATATGCTTCACTTTATTTTAATATTAATTCACAAATATAACCTTTTGCACATTATTACCTTTAAATCATCGATACTTATTTAGACTGAAATAGAGTACTTTGCACCATATAATAGTATTTATGCAGACAAAACAAATCACAATAAACAACAAAACATACACCTTGCACATTGCGTATCAAAACCAAGAGCAGTTGCGAAAAGCATTCAATACAATGACTTTTGATTTTTGGGAATTTACTTTTGAATCCTACTATCAATCGGGATATTGGAATGATACATGTGTTATTTTTTCTCTATTCGAAGGTGAAACGATTGTTGCTCATACCACCTTGAGTTTATTTACCACCAAGACCCCAAATAAAGAATTGTATCTTGGGCAATTGGGAACAGTAATGACCCAACCTACCCATACCCAACAAGGGCTATCACGCTTTTTAATGGAGTACATTTTTGACGCTTATCGCGGTCAATTGGATGGTTATTTCTTATTTGCCAATAATACGGTTTTGGATTTTTACCCCAAATTTGGTTTTAGTAAAGTACCCGAATTTCAAGCAACGAAAATGCTCGAGAAACAACCCAGTGATTATCAAGTCCAGCGACTAGACCTCAACGCGAATCAGGATCTACAGCTCTTTCAACACTATATAACCAAGGGAAAAACAGCTTGTCGTTTTGATACCCAAAATTATGGATTAGCTCATTTTTACTGTTATGCGAATCCGGCATTTGGATTTTCAGATTCGATTTACGTCATTCCCGAATTGAAAACTTTACTCATCGCCCAGCAAGAAGAAGGCAATTTATTGATTTTTCAGGCTTATTACCTCGATCAAAATCAACTAGATAAAGCCTTCCATGCATTAGCTACTGAAAACACAACTCGTATCACCTTAGGGTATACTCCTATATCGGGTGATTATACATTCGTCCCTTACAAAGAAGAGGATTTAACTTTATTTGTTACCTCTACACTTGTTCCCTTTTTTACAGCGCAACAAACGATGATTTCCCTTTTATCTCATACCTAAAAAGGAGAGCTTTACGCTCTCCTTTGCTTATTTATGGAATACTTTTTTCTTCTCTTAACTGTTGAAACAATGCATAAAAAGAATCGCGTGTGCATTGATATGCGTTAAATCCTAGCCTTCTACTTTTTGACATATCAGTTACCACTTCAAGGGGACGGCTTAAATCTAAATCCGTATGCCAAGGAGACGTGATTTGATGCAGTGTTTTTATTTTTAATCCGCTGTCAAGTGACAATTGCTCCCAACTCGCTTCTTTTCCCTCTAGTTGTTTTTCCAAGGGTTGTATTTCCCCCTGAAAGCCTTGCGCTTCTACGCCAAACCAATGAGCTAATTCAAACCACAAGTGATTCCAACGAAAAACGTCTCCATTAACAACATTAAAGGCTTGGTTGGCTGCTTGTTTTTCTTGTGCTGCCCAGACCAATTGCTTGGCTAATATCTTGGCATCAGTCACATCCGATAATCCCTTCCATTGCGCTTCAGATCCAGGCCAAATCATGGGTTTACCTTCTGCTTTACACAGACTTGCGTATACAGCCAAGGTGGTGCCAATATTCATTAGATTCGTTCCCTTGGCCTGGCCAACAATCGTGTGTGGTCGGTGAATACTCCACGTAAAACCATCGCGAGCAGCGGCAGCATACACCTCATCTTCTTGTGCGTAATAAAAGTTGGGAAGATCCAAACGCGGATGCTCTTCCTTTACGGGAGTTAGTGGCAGTGTTCCACTTTTTGCATAAGCGTCAAAAGGACCTAAATAATGCTTCAATCCAGTGACCAATGCTACGTGTTTTACGCTTTTTTTAGGCGATAAAATAGCTAATACATCGCGTACAAAACCGCGATTCAACTGAATATTCTCTTCTTCTGAATTCCCGCGCATCCAAGAAGTAAAAAATACATGGGTTGGTGTCAAATCAGCTAATGCAAGTTGCAATTGAGAAAAATCGGAAAGATTGGCTTCCACTGGAATTACACCTGCTATACCCACATGAGGATTACGCGCTAATCCATGCGTTTCCCATCCTTGATTTACTAATTCTTCAGCTAAATTGCTTCCCACAATTCCACTGACTCCAATTATTAGTGCTTTATCATTCATCTGTTCGTATTTATAGGAACAAAGTTAGTGGGCCTCCTTTTGTTGTCCTTTGACCTATAATAAGAACGAACCTTGATCTACATCAAGGAGATTGTCTTTTTTTATGCTTAATACGACTAAATGTCTCTGGGGTTAATCCTAAAAAAGACGCGAGCAAACTCTGAGGAATTCGCTGTGCCCATTCGGGATAATTTTCCATCAAATGCAAGTATTTCTCCTCAGCAGAATAAGTTTGAGTATAGACGAGTCGTTGATCTTTGGTAGCCAAACTCTTTTCGTAAACCAAACGAAAATAGCGCTCCATTATAGGAACTTCATCCAACATTTGGTCATACTGTTCCCTTGACAAAAGCAAAAGTTCACAATCCTCCATTGCCTCAATAGCCATAGTAGCTGGCGTTTGAAACAAAAAGCTCTGAAAATCAGCAATCCACCATCCTTCCCAACCGAAAAGATTAATGTTTTCATTGCCTTTTTCATCCAAGACATACGACTTCAATAGCCCTTGACTCACAAAGGCAAAATCCCTACAAACTTCTTCTTCTTGCAACAAGAATTGGCGTTTTCGCAACTTTTTAAAACGAAAAAAAGACGATATCTGCACTTTTTCTGCTGGAGTCAGTTGAACTTTCTGTTCTATGTGTTTGAAAAGATTGTCGTATAACATAAGCTTAACTTTATCACTCAAAGATACAAATCCTTTGGCCGAAATGCGATCTTTTTCGACCTTCCCTTGCAATTCATAAAGCGCTTTTTTCCATTCCTACTTGTTTTCACCTACCTTTGTATGACACACTTAAAAACAAAAAAATGCATAACTTAGACGACATAGATTTAAAGCTACTCAACTTATTATCAGAAAATTCCAATGTAACTACAAAAGAATTAGCTCAACAGGTTAATCTATCATCTACTCCTGTTTTTGAACGTGTAAAGCGCTTGGAACAAGAAGGTTTTATCAAAAAATACATCGCTTTAATCGATGCCGAGAAGTTAAACCGAGGTTTTGTCGTATTCTGTAATGTAAAACTCAAACAACATGAACGCATCATCAACAATAAGTTTATTGAAGATATATTAAAGATTGAAGAAGTGGTTGAGTGTTATAATATTTCGGGTGAATATGACTTTTTATTAAAGGTTTACGCCAATGATATGCGTCATTATCAAGACTTTGTTTTCAACAAATTGGCGATGGTGGACAGCATTGGGAGTACACATAGTTCTTTTGTCATGCGCGAGATAAAAAACGAGCACAATATCAAAATTAATCTACTATAACATTCAAAATGAAAAAAGCACTCTTATTGGCGAGTCTACTTTATTTTAGTAGCTGTTCGAAACCCACTTCTTTTGAGAATCACCTCATTCGAATTGACGATTTAAAAGGATTTCAACTAGATTCTATGGATACTGGAGGTTCATTTGTACAACTAAATGGCAAACAAGTAGACGAAAAAGAAGGAGTCAATTACTTGATTTTCAAAAAGGAGTCTCTACAAAGAAACAACTACTTGCGCATTCATCCACTACAGCTAAACGGAATACCAATGGAGCAGTATTTACACGCACATCTTGAACAACTTCGAGACCTAATCCCTCCCTTTACCATTCAACAAGAAATAAGAGATACTATTATACAAAACAAGACTGGAGTATTTTATTCTATCTTGATTTCACAAACAGAAACACCTATCGAAACGAGTTACTTCCTTCTAAAAAGCGATTCGGGTTTATCCTATGAAATCACATCTAACCTTGTTAAAAACGACGTTTACGACCAAACGAAAAAGGCACATAACAAAATACTATCTACCTTGCTCTTAAAATAAAAAAAGCAACGCATTTTACAAGTTTCCTTAGTTTTCAGCACATTAATCCTTAGTTTTGTAAGAAAAGAAAGTCTATGAAAAAAGTTATCTATTTCTCGTTATTACTCACCTTTATGGTTGGTTGCAATACCAAGAACAACTCTTCAGAGGCCTTGCAATTTGAGCAAAGAGAATTTGTACAATCTTCAGACAACTGCATCGACGAGGAATGTACAACCATCAAACTGAGTCTTCCGGTAATAACCAATGAAGATCACGAAATTGCAGCAAAAATCAACCAACATCTTGTAGCAACCATCGATAGTATCGTCGCAGTAGATGATGTAACAGCGAGTAGCACAACATTAGAGGAGCTTAGTAAAAACTACATTGCCAACTACAAGGAATTTGTTGCTAAATTTCCCGACGAAACCCTCCCTTGGAAGGCAGAAGTAGAAGGAGATATTACCTTTTACAATGCAGATTTACTTTCTATCGCGCTTGAATACTATACTTTTGCGGGTGGAGCTTATGGATTTAAAAGTGAAGTCGCTCTAAACTTCAATCCAAAAACGGGAGATTTATACAAAGTAGAAGATTTAATTAGCAATTGGGAAGAATTGCAAAAACTCATGGCCTTGCAATTGAAAGATAAAATGGATATTTGGACGAAAAACAACCAGTTGAAATATCCAGAAAGTATTTTCTTTTATGAAGATAGCATAGGATTTATTTACAATGCAGTAGATGAGGATGCCCGCTACAATGGTCCAACAAAAATTGACTTCCCCAAAGCACGTGTTCTTCCTTTTTTAAAAATAAACGTGGAACCTGCAACGGCAGAAAAATAAACTATTGACCCTTAACGCTCGACACAGTGAGTATTTATAAAAAAATTTTTCAACAAACAGCCATCTATGGTTTAGCCGCTGTTTTTCCTAAAGTAATTGGTTTCTTTTTAGTTCCGTTTCACACGGACTTAATGAAAAATGACGCCTATGGGGAATATAGTGTGATCTTTTCCATCATGATGTTGCTGAATGTGATCCTATCCTTCGGAATGGAAACGGCTTTCTTTCGATTTTATAATGCTCGGGATAATAAGCAAGAGGTAATCAACAACAGCATGCTTTTTTTAACTGGAACCACGCTTGTTTTTGGGGTTCTCGGTTTTGCTTTTGTTGATTTCTGGTCCAACCTACTTCACATTCCAACCAATATCCTCTACTATGTATTGTGGATCTTGATTCTGGATGCTTTGGTGATTGTTCCCTTTGCGAAACTAAGAGCTGACCAACGCCCATTGTATTACAGTGCAATTCGTATTGGAAATGTTTGTATCTATTCGGTATTAAATGTATTATTCTTGTATTTCTTGCCTTTATTGGCAACGAATAATCCTACTTCTGTTTTTGCCTCGATTTATGTAGAAAACTTTCAGGTAGAGTATATTTTCATTGCCAACTTGGTAGCTAGTGCGGCAACCTTTTTCGTATTCACTAAGAATTATTGGCAACTGAATTTCAACATCAACAAGGAGTTATTGCAACAGATGTTGCGTTATAGTTTCCCGGTGATGGTGGCGGGATTGGCTTTTGCCATCAACGAAAGCTTTGACAAAATTTTACTACAGCGTTTATTACCCGCAGATATAGCTTCTGCTGAAGTTGGAAAATATGCGGCTTGTTATAAACTAGGCCTTTTTATGGTGTTATTTAGACAGGCTTATACTTTGGGGATTGAACCCTTTTTCTTTAATTATGCCAAAAATGACGATGCTCCTACCAAATATGCAACCGTAACCAAATACTTCATCTTAATGGGAAGTTTGATTATGTTGGGGGTAGTGGTATTTGCTGATATTTTAAAGGTATTATTCATTCGAAATGAAAGTTATTGGGATGCGATGACTGTAGTTCCCCTCATCATTTTGGCGAATTTATGCATGGGTATCTACACCAACCTATCCGTTTGGTATAAGTTGCGCGATAAAACGAGTATGGGGGCGTATATCTCTATTTTTGGAGCTGTATTAACCCTAATCTTCAACTATGCGTTAATTCCTATTTGGGGATATATGGGTTCTGCTATTGCCACCCTATTGGCTTATGGATCCATGATGCTCGTATCTTACGTACTGGGACAAAAATACTACCCGATACCGTATGACAAAAAAGCCATTGGTTTGTATATGGGATTATCCATTCTCTTATCCTATATCTATTTCTACCACTTTAGAGAAAACTATCTCGTTGGTTTTGCAGCCCTGCTTCTATTCGCAGCAGTGGTATATAGTCAAGAAAAAAACACCTTGAAACGAATACTTAAAAAATAAGAAAAGCCACGCGATTGCGTGGCTTTTTGTTTCTATTTAATAGTGGATATTCTCTATGTTTTTGTCTTTGCTGTACTTCAACGTATAGCTTACTCGTATCTTTTTCACCTCATTCGGTTGCAAAGGGACATTCCAAGTAATTAATCCTTTCTCTGCTTCAGTTGTTCCTTTGGATACCTCATTTAAGGTAACTTCAATTGAATTGTCTGTACTCACAGGATATTGATCTTCTACTTGTACTGCTACTGTTTCTTTTTTGTTGTTTTTGATGCTAATCTCGTAGGTAAACGTCTGTTCTTTTTTAGACGATAGTGTTTTTGTGCCTGATTTATCTGAGATCAATTCGCGACTGATTGAAATATTTGGATCTTTCCCGATATTCAAACGCAATTTTTCTTCTGTATTTTCTGTAGATAAATACGTTTGTCCAATATTCATTCCGTCATAAATCACATTGGCTTGCCCAGATAATAAGTTGTGCTTACCATAGTCTTTAATCTCTGCTACTAAGTAGGCATTAGCATCCAATTTTGGTGCAGCATAGAACTTGTACTCCCCACTAATATCAAACGTATTCAAATCCACACTGTGGCGTTTTCCATTGCTCAAAATTGAATACGGGATTGCAATATCAAAGGTTACATTCAATTCACTTTCACTTATAGTGGTGTATTCAGCTACGGTTTGACGATCTTCATAAGAAACTTCATTATTTGATCGTCTAGTTCTGACATTAAGCCCAGCGGCTTTACCCTCAATCATTCGAGAGACATCTGATAACGATGATTCATAACTGCTATAGCCTACTGTATTAGCAAGAGGGACTTCATATTGAACGAACCAAGTACTCCAAGTTGGAATGGTATAATTCTGATTCAATTTTCCTGAAGTCAAACTCAATCTCACATTGCGCCAATCAATACCAGACGTTTGAACCACTTGCGCTTTGTACATCATTTTAATTGGTGTGTTTATTTTATCAATACGCAAATCATAGGAAGGAGTCCATTGAGCGCGATTGGTCGCATAATTAATTCGGAAGGGAATATTCCCTTCTTTTGCGTTCATCACTTGTACAATTAACTTACCTCGACTGGTGCGTTCTGATTTATCACCACCAATTGTCAACTGAGATTTTAAATCATTCCACTTGGTTTCTATTTTTTCCTTTTCCTTTGTTTTTATAAAAATGGAATTAGATAATTCATGTCTTTTTTTCCCATAATACTCTACCCATTTTGACACATCTGTAAAATTACTACCCATCGATTTATCATCAAAACTATAGCTATCCATAAATTCAATAGCCTTTTGATCGGCATTAATTGCATTGGTAATACTACTTAATTTCTGTTCCATCGTAGCAATACTATCACGCAACGGTTTCATCAAAGGTGAGTTATTCACATTGTCATATTCCTCAATATAGGCATTGGAAAACTGAACCGACATCACCGTTACCTCATTAATCGATCCTACTTTGATGGTGTTTTCCATCAATTGATCCGATACATTGGTAATAACCACTTCAGACAATCCTTTGGGTAAAGTTACTTGTGTATTTTGGGTTAATTCTGCTCCATCGTAATATACGCGAGCACTCTCCAAATTTGCCTTCGTATAGACGGGTTTTTGCGCCCATACTGCGACAGCACTCAATGCCATCCATAAAACTATTCCTTTTTTCATGCTACTTTTTTTTCAATTTTTATCCAAAGAGATGTTCGACAACATCTTCAATCTTCGTTACTAAAATAACTTTTATTCCCGTTCCCGTGTACGAAATTTTGTTGTATTTCGAAACTAGAATCTGGGTAAAACCCAATTTCTCAGCTTCTTGAATGCGTTGATCCACGCGGTTAATCGGTCTGATTTCTCCAGAAAGTCCAACTTCTCCAGCGAAGGTTACTCCTTTTTCAATGGAGATATCTTGATCCGAAGATAAAATTGCCGCCACAACCCCTAAGTCAATCGCGGGATCATCCACGGTAATTCCCCCCGTAATATTTAAAAAGACGTCTTTTTGTCCGAGGCGAAATCCTGCTCTTTTTTCAAGCACAGCCAATAACATATTCAATCGTTTTAGATTATATCCCGTAGCACTGCGTTGCGGGGTTCCATAGACTGCGGTACTCACCAGCGATTGCACTTCCACCATCAGCGGACGCATTCCTTCTAAAGTGGCCGCAATAGCCGTTCCGGATAATTCTTCATCTTTATGCGAAATCAGAATCTCAGACGGATTCGACACTTCACGCAAACCACTGCCTTGCATTTCGTAAATGCCCAATTCGGCTGTTGATCCAAAACGGTTTTTATTGGCACGCAAAATACGGTACACGTGATTGCGATCTCCTTCAAACTGTAACACCGTATCGACCATGTGTTCTAACATTTTCGGCCCCGCAATACTCCCATCTTTGGTAATATGACCAATAATTAAAACAGGCGTTCCTGTTTCTTTGGCAAACTTCGTTAGTTCCGCTGTACACTCTTTAATCTGTGAAACAGTTCCAGCCGAAGACTCAATATAATCGGTATGCAAAGTTTGAATGGAGTCAATAATCAATACATCGGGTTGAATTTCTTCAATCTGACGAAAAATATTTTGGGTATTGGTTTCTGTTAGGATATAGCAATTCTCATTATTGGGATTGATGCGTTCTGCGCGCATCTTAATTTGCTTCTGACTTTCTTCTCCAGAAACATAGAGTACTTTAAAAGGTAAGCGCAACGAAATTTGCAACAACAACGTACTCTTTCCAATTCCCGGTTCACCTCCAAGTAAAACCATAGATCCAGGCACTAATCCTCCTCCCAGCACGCGGTTTAACTCCCCGTCCAAGGTATTCATTCGGATTTCTTCTGCACTGTCAATTTCTTTTACTTTCAAAGGCTTGGCTACACGTTTGGAAGTTGAGGCACCCGAACTAACGGCTTTCCACCCTGTTTTTTCTTCTTTCTGAATCACCTCTTCTATCAAGGTGTTCCACTCTTTACACGTCGGACATTGTCCCATCCACTTGGGAGATTGAGATCCACAACTTTGACAGAAAAAAGCCGTTTTTACTTTTGCCATGCTTACCTATACTTTTAGTTCTAAACATCAAATTTACGATTAAAAGCTCAAATATAGGCTCCCCCTTTTAGGTATAAACGGAACACGTACTTGTCTCGTACAACAACTCATTTTGTTCCTAAAAACAGAAGAGTCTAATATATCAACGAGGCTACAATACATAAAGCAATAGGATATATCGCTTTATTCAGTTATTTACTGATGATTTTTAATCCAACGTTGAAATTGTTCTATATAAGTTTTTCCTACGGGAATAATTTGATTGCCGATAAATAATCGATTACGCTCAATGGTATCTATTTGATCCAAGCGAACCGCATAAGATTTATGTACGCGCATAAAATCGGTGGCTGGCAATCTTTTTTCTAGTTCCGTAAAGGTATCGAGAATGATTATTTTTTCTTGTTTCAAATGCAGGCATAAGTAATCTTTTAGCCCCTCTACAAAAAGTAAATCTTTTAGAAAAATCTTAATTAATTTACCATCTGTTTTGACAAATAAAAAATTAGCATCTCCTGTTTCTTTAGGTATTGGAGTTGGTAACGCTTGGGGATGAAAGTAGTCTTTTGCCTTCTGAATACTCTTGTAAAAACGCTCAAAAGAAATCGGTTTTAACAAATAATCCAACACTTGGTATTCATACCCTTTTATAGCATATTCACTATAGGCAGATGTGATGATATACTTGGTTTTATCTCCCAAGATATCCATAATTTGCAACCCCGTGAGCTGAGGCATCTGAATATCTATGAACAGCAAATCGATGGGTTCTACCGTCAAAACTTGCAAGGCTTCAATAGCAGAGGTAGACGCTCCTACCAATTCCAAATGGGGAATATTCTTAGTGTATTCCGTCAATAGGGAAATGGCCAAGGGCTCATCATCTAAAATAAAACAGCGGATTGGATTCATAATGCTATTGTTAGCTTGCAAAAATAGGTCAATTTTGTTTGATCAATGGTCAATTGATGCTGGTCTGGAAAATGCAAAGTCAAGCGCTTTTGTATATTTTCTACGCCAATGCCTTTTTGTTTATCTTTCTGATAGGTATTGATCTTGTTGGACGATTCAAAAATCAAGGTGTTTTTTCGTTGTATAATGGAAATTACATACGGATTTTCGGCATCAATCACCTCTCCGTGTTTAAAGGCATTTTCAATAAAGGGCAGCAATAAAAGAGGGGGGATTTGCAACAAGGGGTTTTCAATTTCTTTGGTAAACTGGATATATTTCTCCCCTTGAATACGCATGCACTCCAATTCAATATAATTGCCAATATACTCAATTTCAGCCTGTAAAGCAACTGTTTTCTGCTGACTATCATAGGTAACATAACGCATCAATTGACTCAATTTTTCAATGGCCGGCAAAGCTAACTCTGATTTTTGATACACTAAATAGTAAATATTATTCATCGTATTAAAAATAAAATGAGGATTGACCTGCGATTTTAAAAAGTTGATTTCTGCTTCTGTTTTCAACGCCAAAGCCTCTGTTTTTTCCTTTTGGGATTGTACGAAATGCACAATAAACCACAGGGTAATCGAGGGAATAATACTCAAACTTGCAAAATACAAATTGTCAAAAATGTAAAAAGAAAGGGGGAGTAAGCGATTGTAATTGGTGAAACCGTATAATACATTCAACAAATATTCTTCCAGAAAATAGCGTAACCCGATAAAAATGGCATAACTCAAGAGTACACCGAAGAGAATGCGAACAAACTTTTTGGCCCCTATAAACTTGGGAATAATATAGAAATAATTCAGATAAAACACCGCCGCACTTAGTGCTGAAAAAATAAAGTTATAATAGCGAAATACTTTCTTTTCTGCTGTTTCTCCCCAAAACGTTAATTCATATTGCAAATTATCGTAGTTGAAATACATCGAACTGCGGACGATAAAAACCACCCAAAAAAGAAGGTGAATGCATATAATTTGCCTCTTTGTCATAATGATTCAGTAAAAACTCCCCTAAAGGTAGGATTAAAAAGCAACCCCTCTTGCTAAATTTCGACCAACGGTTCAAAAAAATCGACCAACGATTCGTCGGAAAAAAAAGGACGTTAGTCTAAAAAAAAATTAGAAGTGGCTCTGCTTTTTCATCTTTGCTTCAAACAAAATCAATATGAAATACACGATTCTATTTTTCTTCTTTTCGCTATTTGCTATCGGTCAAACCGCTCAACTAACCGGAGTGATTTACGAAGGAGAGCAACCCACTGAATTTGCGGAAATACGCTTCGTTCACACGGAAAACAATCAGCATTACACAACTTATACACAAGTACAGGGTTCGTTTACTTTGACCCTTCCCATGGGAAAATACCAATTTACAGTCTATCAATTCAATCAAGAAGTCTATCAAAAGACGCTAGATATAGTGCAAAATACGCACTTGGGTAAAATTATCCTTGAAACGAACCAACGCTTAGACGAAGTAAAAATTGTTGCGCAACAAAAAGTCATTGAGCGCAAAATAGACCGCCTTATTTTTAACCTCGACCGCACCGTAGTGGGTACGGGAGGAAATGTATTGGAAGCATTGAAAGCTACACCAAGCGTTCGCGTATCGCCAACGGGTATACAAATTGTCGGTAAAAATCAGGTATTGGTACTCCTTGATGATCGCCCTACCTATCTATCTGGAGAGGAGTTGATGCGCTATTTAGAAAGCATGAGCAGTTCGGATATTCAGCGCATTGAAGTTATCACAACTCCTCCTGCTAAATACGAGGCGGAGGGAAATAGTGGCATCTTAAATATCGTGACGAAAAAGAATGCGATAGACGCTTGGAATGCCGTTGCGGGCACCACCTACCAACGAAGCAAGCGCAATACCATGCGCTACAACGCAGGATTCAATTGGAATCAAAAAGGATGGAACCTCAAAGCCAATGTCAATTTTGGAGATGCCCGATTTTTGCGCCAGTGGAATAACGATTTGTATTATCTAAATGAAACTTGGGAAAGTAGAAGTGCCACAGCAGGTAGAAACGACTACTACAACCTCAATTTTGCCTTATCGCGTCAACTGACCAAAAATTGGGAGATGGGGCTCAAAATAGCCAAGAACAACTACAACTTTAGAGGACCAACCGGAGGCAAAACGACGCGTTATGCAAACGGTGAATTGCATTCTTTTATCACCGAAGATTCCAAAGAGCAATCCAAATCAGATCGTCTAATCCTCTCTTATTTCAACGAAATTAAATTGGATACCTTGGGTAAAAAAATAACGGTAGACCTGGACTATATTAACAGTGATCAACCCAATTTTCGACAGTTTACTTCTGCAACGTTAGATCCTCAAGGATTGCCTATGCCCAATCGCTTCCTTCAGGGAGGAAACGACAATCAAAACGACATTGAAAATTATGTAGGTAAACTCGATATTGACCTTCCGTTCTCGGGGATCAACCTCCAGTTGGGAACGAAACTATCCGTTTCCAAAACAAATAACAATTTACTGATTTACAATAAATTGAACCAAAATAAACAGCAAAACCAATTTGATTATAAAGAAAACAATCAGGCCTTTTATGTCTCTGCAAACAAAACGTGGATGGATCGATTAACTGCCCAAGTAGGCTTGCGCTTAGAAGCTACACAAACCGTAGGTTATGCGTCTGCTTTGGATCAAACCAACAGAAGCAAAGAAGTTAAGCTTTTTCCCACCGTTTATGTCAACTATGTCGCAAATGAAGCACATAGCTTTGGTTTCAACTATTCCACGCGTATCAATCGACCGAATTTTGAGAGTTTAAATCCAACGCGCTCTACATATAACGAATACAGCTATCACGAGGGGAATCCCTTTTTAAAACCAGCCTACACCACCAACTTTGAATTGATTCATACCTACAAGAAATTAGAATCCAAAATCTTTTACAGCCAGTTGAAAGACGGCATTGCACAAGTATCGCAAATCGATGCAGCCACCAAACACTACAACTACATTTGGATGAACTATATCACGATGGATGTGCTAGGGCTTACAGCGAGTCTCTATACCAAATTGACGCCTTGGTGGACCAGTTCAAATGAGTTTACGCTAACGTATTCTTCGGCCACTCCCGTTCTAGCAAATGAAGTACGCGTTAAAGGAGTTGCAGCCTACTTCTCGACATCCAATGACTTTACTTTAAACGCCCTTCAGACTTTGTTTTTAGGGGTGAATTACGAACATAATTTTTCTGGTGTATCCGAAAATTTCCACACGAAAAACTATGCTAATTTAAGTTTGGCGCTAAAATATCTCCTGGCGAATAAAAAAGTAGAACTATCGCTTCAGGCGAGTAATGTATTGAATAGCACCTATTCGACCTACAAAAAAACGACAGAGGCGAAACAAGAATTTAATAACAACTGGGACAATCGCACGCTTCGCTTTAGTGTTAGCTATAAATTTGGAAACAGCAGTCTGAAGACAAAACAACGGGCTAGTGCGAATCAAGAAGAGCTCAACCGCATGTAAATTATCTCCTCTTCGTATGGTAAAGAGGCAACAAAAAGAAAGACAAGGCGCCTAAAACGACAACGATTGCCGTTTGCGTAGTCCACAGCATCCAGCCAAAGGCGGTTCCTGCAACAGTAGAAATGTGATACAACACCAACAGTTCGGCTAGTAGTAGAGGAAAAGCACCAAAACCGCCATTGGTAAAGGATACCGCAAAACTTCCCGCCACAAAAGCAGACATAATCATCGGAAACGTCAATACACTCGTTTCTGCTAAGGCCAACGTACCAAAGTAAAACGTAGCAATATACCCCCCCAAATCACCAAGGTAAAAAACAAAAACTCCAATTTAGCAGGCATCTTAAAGATGCTATTCACCCCTTCTACTAAACCTTTGAGTTTGCGTTTCACAAAAGCAATGGGTTTCCAAGTGACATACATAAAAATCAACACTACACCCACCAAACCAACAACGGCTAAAAGTCCTAACCAAGCCAATTGATTGACGGGAACGTAGCGCAATAAGAAATTTTCAAGTACGTCATATTGCAGGATCAAAGCGGTAAACACACAAAGCAATAGGCAAATCAAATCGACCACGCGTTCCGAAACAATACTTCCAAAACTCTTGTCAAAGGGGATTTGCTGGTATTTTTGCAACACTAAAGCACGGGAAACTTCACCTGATCGCGGCACAGTAAGATTCATGAGATAACCAATGTTAATCGCCATGAAATTAGTTGCTATTGAAGGCGAATAGCCCATGAAATTCAGCGCGTATTTCCATCGATAGGCACGCGCCCAAAGGCTAATTACAGAAAAGATTGAAGCGATGATTATATAGCGATAATCCGCATCTTTAAAGTGCATCACCATCTCTTCAATCTGTTCTTTTGTAAATTGATTAAACGCGTAATAAACCAAAAAAACTCCCAACGCAAGTGGGAGTAAAATGGATATAATTTTATTAACGGTCGTTTTCAAGCTAAACTCTTACGTTAAGCTATTGTTCTCTTCATTGGGAAAAACGATAGCAGGTTTAAAATTTTTCGCCTCTTCAAAATCTAAAATCCCATAGGAAATAATGATTACAATATCTCCTTTGTGCACTTTTCGTGCAGCAGGTCCATTCAGTGTAATTTCTCCACTGTTTCGAGGACCGGGAATCGCATAGGTTTCAAAGCGTTCTCCATTGTTTATATTAACAATAGAAACTTTCTCTCCTTCAATCATATTGGCTGCTTCCAATAAAGCTTCGTCTATGGTAATACTTCCAATATAATGTAAATCGGCACCTGTTACAGTAACCCGATGAATTTTTGATTTTACTACTTCAACTTGCATTTCGCGATAGTTTAGTTAAAAGATAAATTGTCTATTAATCGAACACCTTCAATATGCGCCACAAGAAAACCTCGATAAGCATGCCCCTCTTCTTTTGCCGTTGCAGGTTTTAACGTCTGTTCATCGGCAATAGTAAAGTATTCGAGGTCAAAGGTAGAATTATTTTTAAATTGAGACTCAACAAAGTGATTAACTTTTTCAATCGATTCGGTTTGAAACAACACTTTCGCTTGTGCTAAAACCTGATATAAAAAAGTTGATTTCTCTAATCCTTCAGATGAAATCCTCGCATTTCTTGAGCTCATCGCCAAACCATCTACCGCCCTAAAGATCGGTACTCCGATAATGGACACTGGTAAATGCTCCTTTTCGACTAATTTTTTTATGATTTGCAATTGTTGAAAATCCTTCTCGCCAAAATAAGCTTTTGTCGGCTCAACGAGTTCAAAAAGTTTTTTGACAATGGTTCCAACCCCATCGAAATGACCCGGGCGTTGTGCGCCTTCCATTTCCATTTCTAGGCCATCAAAATCAAAGCTCCTAGCCACCGTATTACCGGCATACATTTCCTCCACTGAAGGGGAAAAAACAACAATTTGCTCTGATAATGAGCGAATAATGTCAATATCTAGTGCTAAAGTTCGCGGATATTTCGCTAAATCTTCCGCATTATTGAACTGCGTTGGATTGACGAAAATACTGACTACAGTACACCCGTTTTCTTGTAAGGATTGTTCCATTAAAGAAAGGTGTCCTCTATGAATAGCCCCCATTGTAGGCACTAAACCAATGGATTGTTTTGCGGTATGAAAAGTCGCCAAATAGGCTTGTAATTCGACTTTTGTTTGAAAAAGAAACATCTGCTTCGCGTTTTAAATAATGGCAAAATTAGTTAATTCGACAAATAACTCCATAAAATTTCGTAAATTTGCACAGTTTTATTTATTTCAACAGAAACTATTTTTGAAGATGAAAGATAAGAGGATATTGTACGTATCATCTGAAGTGGTACCTTATTTAGCAGAGAATGAAGTTTCATTAATGTCTTATGATGCTCCTAAAATGATTAATGAACAGGGAGGGCAAATAAGAATTTTTATGCCGAAATACGGTAGCATCAATGAAAGAAGACACCAATTACATGAAGTAATCCGCCTATCGGGGATGAACCTCGTGGTGAATGATATGGATATGCCCTTGATTATCAAAGTGGCCTCTATCCCAAAGGAGCGAATTCAAGTTTACTTCATTGACAATGATGAATACTTTAAACGAAAATCAACGTTTTCTGACGAAGATGGCGTTCTTTACCCAGATAATGACGAAAGAGCTATTTTCTTCACCAAAGGCGTAATTGAAACCATCAAGAAATTAAATTGGGTTCCAGATATTATTCACGTACAAGGCTGGATGGCCTCGCTATTGCCAACTTATTTACGCAATTACTACAAGGATGAAGCTATTTTTGCTGACACAAAAATTGTTACATCTATTTTTGAAGAAGGATTTGAAGGTGCGTTAAGTACGTCTATGCATACCAAAGTTGCTTTTGACAACTTACCTAAAGAAGATGTTACCGATTTCGAAAAAGCAACGTATCACAACATCATGGTTAATGCGGTTAAGAATTCGGACGGTGTGATTCTCGCTTCTGAGAACATCCCATCAGATTTAACAAAATATATAGAATCTTCTAATAAACCTTTCTTAACTTACGCTACTAAAGAAGAATTTGCAACAGCATATACTACTTTTTATAACCAATTTTTATAATACTAACGCATATATCGATTTAGTAGATGAATTATAAAAGCATCATAAAGACATTCGCAATCCTAGTAGGTATAGCAGGTTTGCAATCATGTGACAAAGATTTCAGTGAAGTTGGAGGAGATATCATCGGCGATAACAATTTAAATATCGACACGTATCAAGTTCAAAACCTAACCGCTTATACACAACCTTATGGTGCATTGAGTACCAAAAACTTACCTAACGTTCCTTTTGGATCAATTGACAATGGTGAATTTGGTCGCACAAACAGCAGTTTTGTAACCCAAGTATTATCTGCAACTTCCTCTTTTGAATTGATGAAGAGCAATGCGGTTATTGACTCTGTATATGTGTACATTCCTTACTACGCACAATATGACAAAGTAGAAGATGAAACAACCTATTACAAATTATTAAACGTAACAGGAGACGAAAGCTTCAACCTCGAAGTGTATGAAAATGGATATTACCTCAATAATGTAAACCCTGGAACAGGAAAAGATCTCGACTATTTTTCCGATTCATCAGCACAATTTGAACAATACAAAAAGCCAACGCTTTTAAATGATTCAAACGACTTAAAACAAAATAAAGAATTTTCTTTTACCAAGAAAAACATCATCATTTACAAAAGAGACAACAACGGAAATATCGTCTATGATGAGAAAACAAATAAACCTACCGAACAAGAAAAACTTGCTCCTGGTGTATGGTTGGATTTAAATAAAGAGTACTTCAAAAAATTCGTTGACAACAGAAATTCATTTAAAGATCAATCTCAATTTAAAAATTTCTTCCGCGGTTTGTATTTCAAAACGAGTGGAAATAGCACAACTGGAGCTTTGGGATTACTCAATATTACTCAAGGTAAAATGGTGATTAAGTACCACCAAGAACTTGAAGAAACCAATGCAGAAGGTGAAAAAGTTAAGAAAATACAACGCGTAAGCATCACACTTCCCTTCACCAAAGAAGCTGTGCCTGATAGTAGCGCCTCTTTTGAACCTCACATCAATGTGAGTTTAACTACAACGGAAGGAAATTCGCACAACCGAGAAGGCGATAAAGTAAATGGAGACCCACTTTTATTCATCAAGGGAAGCGAAGGAAATGTTGCGGTTATTGACTTATTCAGCACGAATGACTTTGAAGAGTTAAAAGCACTGAAGGAACAAGAGTATTTGATCAACGACGCCATTTTGACGGTACACGTAGATCAAACAGGAACGAACAAAAATCAAATTCCTCAGCGCTTATACCTTTATAATTACGACAATGGCTTGCCTATCTCTGACTTTTTGAATGACAACTCAGCGAATTCAGAATACAGTAAATTAATTTACGGTGGAATATTCCAAGCGGCAAGCGAAACAAACAACGTAAAAGGAAACTTTTACAAGTTCAGAATCACTGAATATGTTCGTGCGCTGTTGAAAAGCAAAGAACTGAAAAGTCCTAAATTAGCTATTGCTGCTACCTATAATTACAATGAGCCTTTATTGAATACCGTTACAAAGGGAATTAACAGCAAATTAAAAACAGAAATACCGAACACACCTGAAAACGTAACGTATGTACCTACGCTATCGGCAATGTATCCGATGGGAACAGTAGTTTACGGAACGAATACTAGCTCAGACAAAAAAATGACACTGCAAATATTTTATACTAAAACCAAAAACTAATTATTTATGTGTGGAATCGTTGGATACATAGGGCATAGAAATGCATATCCGGTAATCATCAAAGGATTAACTAGACTGGAATATCGAGGATACGACAGTGCAGGGTTAGCTGTATTTGATGGAGAAACGATTAATCTTTGCAAAACAAAAGGAAAAGTTGCTGACTTAGAAGAAAAAGCTACAGATGCAATTAAAAAAGGGACAATAGGTATTGGACATACACGTTGGGCTACACACGGTGTACCTAATGATGTGAACTCACACCCCCATTTTTCAAATTCAGGTGAATTAGTCATTATTCACAACGGGATTATTGAAAATTACGATTCGTTAAAACAAGAATTAATTAAACGCGGTTATACGTTTCAGTCAGAAACAGATACGGAAGTTTTAATTAATTTAATTGAGGACGTTCAAAAAACACAAAAAGTAAAATTAGGAAAGGCCGTTCAAATTGCGCTTAACCAAGTGGTTGGAGCGTATGCAATTGCTGTAATGGACATCAAAAAACCCAATGAAATCGTAGCGGCACGTCTAGGTAGCCCCTTAGCTATTGGAATTGGTGAAAATGAATATTTCATTACATCTGACGCCTCTCCATTCATAGAATACACTAATAACGCCATCTATTTAGAAGATGAAGAAATGGCTGTTATTCGCTTACACAAGCCTTTGGCAATCCGCAAAATCAAAGATGATTCTTTGGTGAATCACTACGCTCAAGAGTTGCAATTAAACTTAGAGCAAATTGAAAAAAACGGATATGATCACTTCATGTTAAAAGAGATTTACGAACAACCAGACGTAATTCGCGATACATTTAGAGGTCGTTTACTAGCCGATCAAGGCCTGATCAAGATGGCAGGTATCGAAGACAACCTAGACAAATTCCTCAACGCAAAACGCATCGTTATCGTTGCTTGTGGAACATCTTGGCATGCTGCTTTGGTAGCAGAATACCTAATCGAAGAATTTGCGCGAATTCCCGTTGAAGTAGAATATGCTTCTGAGTTTAGATACAGAAATCCGATCATTAACAGTGATGATGTGATTATCGCTATTTCTCAATCTGGAGAAACAGCAGATACTTTAGCTGCGATTAAATTAGCAAAAACCAAAGGTGCTTTTGTTTTCGGTGTTTGTAACGTCGTTGGTTCTTCAATTTCTAGAGAAACACACGCAGGCGCCTATACACACGCAGGTCCAGAAATCGGAGTTGCATCAACTAAAGCCTTTACCACGCAAATTACAGTACTTACTTTAATTGCCTTGCGTTTAGCTAAGTCGAAAGGATCCCTATCAAATTCAGAGTATTTAAAATACTTACATGAATTAGAATTAATCCCAGAACGCGTAAAAGAAGCACTAGTACAAAACGAAGAGGTTTTAAAAATTGCCGAAGTCTATAAAAACGCGACAAACTGCTTATACCTAGGACGTGGATATAACTATCCAGTGGCCTTAGAAGGAGCTTTAAAACTAAAAGAAATATCATACATCCACGCAGAAGGTTATCCCGCAGCAGAGATGAAACACGGTCCAATTGCCTTAATTGACGAGCACATGCCTGTTATTGTCATTGCACCTGATCAAATGCACTACGATAAAGTGGTGAGTAACATTCAAGAAATCAAAGCGCGCAGTGGAAAAATCATTGCAGTTGTGACTAAAGGAGACAAACAAGTAAGAGCGTTAGCCGATCACGTCATTGAAGTACCTGGTATTTCAGAAGCTTTGACACCGATTCTAACGACAATTCCGCTACAGTTGTTGTCCTATCACATTGCTGTTCTAAGAGATTGCAACGTCGATCAGCCTCGTAATTTAGCGAAGTCAGTGACCGTAGAATAAATTTAAAATGCGATTCCAAATTGGACTCGCATTTTTTATATATAAATAAGTTTTTAATCATTTTCATATTAAGAGAAAAAAACTATCTTTGCACTCTGAAAAAGTAGTTTTTTTCACTAAACGTAAATAGCTGTTAAATAAATACATAAGCAATGTCTAAAGTTACAGGAAAAGTTGCGCAAGTTATCGGACCAGTAGTTGACGTAGTCTTCAACACTGAGCACGCCGAACTTCCAAAAATTTATGATTCATTAGAAATCACTAAACCAGATGGTTCTAAATTAGTACTTGAAGTACAATCACACATTGGAGAGAATACAGTTCGTACAATTTCAATGGACTCAACAGACGGATTAAGTAGAGGTTACGCAGTAGCTGCTACAGGATTTCCTATTCAAGTTCCAATCGGAAAAGAGGTATTTGGTAGATTGTTTAATGTTGTTGGAGACGCTATTGATGGTCTTGGAAACTTACCAAAGACAGGAGAAAACGGATTGCCAATTCACAGACCTGCACCAAAATTCGAAGATTTATCTACCTCTACAGAGGTATTATTCACAGGAATTAAAGTAATCGACTTAATTGAGCCTTATGCAAAAGGAGGTAAAATTGGATTATTCGGTGGAGCTGGAGTAGGTAAAACAGTATTGATTCAGGAGTTAATTAACAATATCGCAAAAGGTCACGGTGGACTTTCTGTATTCGCAGGAGTTGGAGAGCGCACACGTGAAGGAAACGATTTACTACGCGAGATGTTAGAGTCAGGTATTATTAAATACGGAGATGACTTTATGCACTCTATGGAAAATGGTGGATGGGATTTATCAAAAGTTGACCGTGAATTAATGAAAGACTCAAAATGTACTTTCTTATTCGGACAGATGAATGAGCCACCTGGAGCACGTGCACGTGTTGCATTATCAGGTTTAACAATTGCTGAGTTCTTCCGTGATGGAGCTGGAGACGATCAAGGAAAAGACGTTCTTTTCTTCGTTGACAACATCTTCCGTTTTACACAAGCAGGTTCTGAGGTATCGGCTTTATTAGGTCGTATGCCATCAGCCGTAGGATACCAACCGACATTAGCAACAGAAATGGGTGCAATGCAGGAGCGTATTACATCAACTACAAAAGGATCAATTACTTCAGTTCAAGCGGTTTATGTACCTGCGGATGACTTAACTGACCCGGCACCAGCTACAACTTTTGCTCACTTAGATGCTACAACGGTATTGTCTCGTAAAATTGCTGAGTTAGGTATTTACCCTGCAGTAGATCCATTAGATTCTACTTCACGTATCTTATCACCAGAAATTTTAGGTAAAGAGCACTATGCTTGTGCACAACGAGTAAAAGAAATCTTACAGAAATACAAAGAACTACAAGATATCATCGCGATCTTAGGTATGGAAGAATTATCTGAAGAAGATAAATTAGCTGTACACAGAGCGCGTCGTGTACAACGTTTCTTATCTCAACCTTTCCACGTAGCAGAGCAATTTACAGGTATCCCAGGAGTTCTTGTAGATATCAAAGATACAATCAAAGGTTTTACTATGATTATTGATGGTGAATTAGACCATTTACCAGAAGCAGCTTTCAACTTGAAAGGTTCAATCGAAGAAGCGATTGCAGCTGGAGAGAAAATGCTTGCTGAAGTTTAATAATCACTTAAAAAATAACTATTATGAGATTAGAAATTGTATCACCTGAAGCTACCTTATTTGCTGGAGAAGTTACTTCTGTATCGGTTCCAGGTATTAATGGTGAGTTTCAAATGTTAAACAATCACGCGGCTATTGTTTCTTTATTGACAAAAGGCAATGTGAAGTTTACAGGAAATAACATTTCTATTAAAGAGCCATTTAATTCCAAGTTCGTTAAAGTTAACAACGATACGTACCAATTACCAATTACAATGGGTACAGTTGAATTAAGTGATAACAAGATTATTATTTTAGCTAATTAATTAGCTAAAAAGCTATAAAAAAGCCCGATTCTCTCGAATCGGGCTTTTCTTTTTATTTGTTCTAAAACGATCTACGCCACATCACACAAAAGGAACCGAAACAAGGCTTCTTTCTTTGTCTTCTATAGACAACATCCTATATGGAGAATAAACCGCTACAACTAAGTTTAAATCGACTACCTAGATAACGTTCTCAATCCTTTAGTTACTGGTTTAGCTTGACTCACTTTTATTCTAGGATTGACTTGCGCACTACGAGTAGAAATAGTTTGAATTCGAGCACCACTCGTGTTGAAATAACTTGTTATTCCTTCATAATTTAGAGCAAAGGCGTTCCCTCCCACACGCGGTGCGTTTGCGTAATAATCACCTATATACAGGGTTCCATTTGGCTCAGCGTCAAACATAAACTCAATATCATCAACAGCTTCTGCTAACACTACATTATTTCGCATAACACCAACAGCCATAGGCATGGTATTACCAGCGATCGGTAATTCATAAGAAAAAACACTCTCACTAGGATCTTCCAACGTAGCCGACGTGTAAAAAAGCACACCCGCAGTTACTCCTGTCGCATCCTTAGCCTCCAGTTGCCAAACCGCAATAAACTCACCTTCTGCATCCTCTATCCCTACAAAAAACAAATAGCTACTGCTCACACTATAGGTATCCCCTTTAAACAAAAAGCTATTGGCTGGTCCCATCTCTCTTTTTGCCACTTTAATGCGCACAACATTGCTCTCTAAGTTATTTTTAACCGCTTTTAATGCATAAGTACCTACCGCATCCATTCTCACACGAAAAACACCGTCAACAGAAACCATATTCGTAGCTACGCCATCTTTATATAAAATGGCACCCACAACACCCCCTCCGTCTTCATCTTTAATAGTCAACTCGAAATCTTCATTGAGATACAAATGTTCCGCACTAGTTTTCAATGCCAATACGAGTTCTTTCTCTACTTTCTCTTTTACCTGTATTTCAAGCGCCACACTCGTTGTATAGCCCTCTTTCTTTGCCTTTACTTTATATGTTCCCACTGCTGCAGGCGTCCAAGAATATCCAATTTTCGTGTCATCTGAAAGTTGAATATCTGCATCCTCAACAGCTACATCCCCCTTACCTTTAACTTCAAAATGAATTACTTCTCCCAATTCCACCTCAGTCACACCACCAACTACCCGAATAGTTAATACATCCTTTGGTACAGTAATCACTTCATCCACAACTTTTATAACTAAGACATTACTATCTGTATATCCTTTTTTCTTAGCGATTATTTTAAATTCACCAATTTCTTCAAAAACGTGACGATTGCCAATTTCCTTTTCATCTAAGTAAAAAGAAACCCCTGTTTTTACCTCTACTAAATCCTCCCCTTCACCTTCCATCGCAGAGAATAAAACACTCGACCCTGGCGCTACTTTTCCACCTTGGGCGTCAGAAACCAACGTCAGTTCCTTTTGCTCTTCCTCCTTTTTATCATCGCTACTACAGGCCGCATTTGCCACTGCCAAAGTAATTAGAACGAAATACAGTACTAATCTTTTCATAAATATTTGCTTAAATTATGTTAGTAAATTTATTAATAAAATTAACAACATAATTCAAAAAACAAAACATATTACATTAAAAATCAAAATAACTACTAATTACTCCGCTAATAATTCACTAAGCCCTGTTTTTAATAGTTAATTAAAAGTTAAACAAACTCATTTGCACGAGCGCTATTTATGCGAAAAATAGACCCCTAGAGCCCCGTCGAAAAGAGGAAAGTAATTTTACTTCGACATTTACATCAGACTCACAATTTCAAATTGCAGAAATAAAAGCAAAAAAAAGGGGCTGACTCTCAATAAAAGAGCCAGCCCAATTTTTTCCTTTGTATAGGTGTATCAAAAGTTAATTATAGACCGCTAACCTTCAATGTATTATTCTCGTTTAACATGATTAGCCCTTATCATTGGGTTTGTGTACAAAACCGATTAAGATTAGTAGAAGTATAAAACAATAAAGTCACACATTTCAATTACTACTAAACCTCAAGCACTTTTTAAAGTTATCTCTCCTTTACTGTCAAAATAAACCCAGGACTACTTTCATAGCCATATAATGAAGCGAAAATCTTATATGTCCCTGCATTCCAAGTATACCAATCATAACCAATATCAGTTCCATCAGACAAAGTGATTATAGCATTGGTTACCATTATTCCTTCATCATCTTTCACAACAAAGCGCAGACCTTCTCCTGTCCAAACCTCAGTTCTACCATCAGACAAAGAAACAGTTAATGATTTTCTAACGCCAGGTTCTTCGATTTCTCCCACTTTAACCACCAAAACATTACTATCCTTGTACCCCCTTTTCTTCGCTACAACATTATATTCACCCACCTCTTCGAATACATGTGGATTAGAAATTTCTTTGCCATCAGCATAGAATTTCACCCCATCCTCCATCTCAATAAAATCTTCACCGTCACCAACCAATACCAAAAACCCGACCTTTGACCCTTGTACTATTTCCTGATTATAAGCATCAAACATCAGCACCATTTCCTTGCTTCCTCCTTCTTTATTGTCATCACTGCTACAAGCCGTGCCCAACATTGCCAAACTCGTTAGCATAAAAAAAAGTAAAAATTTTTTCATAAATATTTGTTTAAATTTTGTTAGTGAAAATTATTCAAAGATAATGTTATTTCCAAATTGATAATACATTTACAAAAAATAAAAGAATAGCATGTGAAAAAATAAAAAAATAACAAAAACACACAATGTGCATGATGGTGGGATACGCAAAAGAAAAGAAGAAGAAGAAAGTTAAATTACGTCAATTTTGAATTAGATTCTTCGCTACAACTAGCATGACGATAAGCATCAATATAAAGAATAAAAAAAGCCTTACAAGAAATCTTGTAAGGCTTTTTTGCTCCCCCTCTTGGAGAATAACTATTGTTTCTTGTTAAACCTTATTACATCTAAATACATCTAAAAAGCTTTACTTATAAGGGCTTTATGTGTTTTAGCAAAAACAAAAAACATTAAAATTCAGAAATGGTTGGATAATTGGTTGGATAAAACTAAATTTACAGTATATATAAATCATATCGTTATGGCTTCAATTAAGTATTACCCACAGCAACCAAAAGGTAAAAGCAAAATCTATATCAGGCTTTCAATCAAAAGAGGTAAAGACTTTCGATTATCTACTGGATTGACTATTGAAGATGTGAAAGACTGGAATTTCACTAAGAACTACCCAAAGCAAAACACAGAGAATAATAAGAACTTACACAGGAGGTTACAGGACTTAGAAAACCATATCCAAGATGAGGTCTTAGCTGTTGAGAAAAGTGATGAGTTAGCAATAAACGACCTAAGTAGTCAATGGCTTAAAAACTTAATTCTTGATTATTTCAACGAAGCTCCTAACGAAGATAAAGATTTGTTAATTCCTTTTGCAGATAGTTTTGTGAAAAATCTACCCAATAGTACCTATATGAAGAATGGAAAGCCACAGGAGTACAAACAAGAAACAATAGACAAGTATAAATATTTCGTTGAAAACCTTAAAGACTTTGAAGAATACAGAAAGAAAAAAATCAGTCTTAGTGAAACTGACTTAGCTTTTGCAGAAGAACTAACAACTTATTTAGATGAAGAGAAAAACCAAGCAACCAACACTTTTGGAAGAAGTATCAAAAGACTAAAGACAATCTTGAAAGAAGCAGAAAATCAAGGTAGAAAAGTTAATCCGAACCACAAAAAGATACGAGGCTTTGAAGATGAAACAATAGTAACATTTTTAACCTTTGAAGAGATTGATAAGTTAATCGACAATGAATTTTCTACAAGAGATTTGGAAATTGCAAGGGACTGGCTTGTGATTGCTTGTTACACAGCACTAAGAGTTTCTGACTTGTATCGTATGAATAAATCTATGATAGTTAATGAAAAAGGGGTTGATTACATTGTTTTGAAACAGTATAAAACCAACAAGAGAGTAAAAATTCCTATTCATTACAAAGTAAGAGATGTTTTGTTAAAGTACGGATTTGACTTCCCTCCTAACTTTTACGAGAATGAAAAAAGTAACAGAACAAAATTATCTACTCTGATGAAAAAAGTTTGTGAATTATCAGAAATTAACGAAGTTGTGTCTGGTAGATATAATGGAGTTCACGGAAGCTATCCAAAATACAAACTTATACACAACCATAGCTGTCGTAGGTCATTCTGTTGTAATTTTTATGGTAAAGAGGGTTGGTCTGTTCCTATGATTATGGCTATATCAGGACACGAAAACGTAAACAATTTTTACAAATACATTGACAAAGAAGATGATACACTTTCAAGCATAGTAGCCGAACGATTTGCAGAAATGGAGAAAGCCAACATAAAAAACAAACCTCAATCAAAAATAATCAAATTAGCTTCAAACCAATAGACTTATGATACCTATCGAATTTACAGAAACAGCTCGTTTACAGGAAGAACTGATTCGTTTAGAATCAAAATTTGAACAAGATGCTCTTAGGGTTGAAAATCCTGAATTTGCTGAACGATTAGAAGCCTATCAGCACTCATCTACAAAATACGAGTTAGAACCCGAAGAGCAATACAAACGTCAAATAAATGACAGTTTTAAAACCGAATACAAGCAACTGGAAGAAGCTCAAATATACTTTTTAGGTTGTTCCAATTCTTTATATACTAATCACTATGAAAGTCGATTAGAAGCTTTTAAAAATTCATATCCTGATGCCCAAGAACACAACTTTATTCACGATGAGTTACAGATATTGATAAACTTTGAACTACCAAACTATTTAGATGTCAATCTGATAAAGTCAATAGGTTACTCAATAGAACGAAATAAAGAGTTTCTGATTAAGAGATTGGAAGAGTTAGAATTTACAGTCAGTTTTTCTATTGATAAAGACGGTTTAGAAACATTGTCAATCAAGACCAATCAGAAAGATTTATCAATAAGTAAACAGAATATTTCCACGCTAAAGTGGAAAGCAAATGTTACTGACTTAGTAGAGTTAGGAATGGCTCTTATAGAAAGTAAATCTATAAATGTCGGTAAGGGAAAAGATAATCTTTCTGAAAACCAATTTTATAAACTATTAGCAGACTTCTTTAAGATTGATAAGCTATATCACGAAAAGCTAAAACAAGATATAAAAAGACGAGTAAGAGACGAAACTGTTTTTCTTCCAAAGCTTAACGATACTCTTCAAAAAGCAATCTTAGAACAGCTTAAATAGTTCTTATTAAATCTAAAACTGTTAAATTACATAGTTACTAACTATTTAGTAACAAAATGAATTACAACTTATTACTGAATTTTGCACCATAATTAAATGTCTAACAATTAAATTTTTAAATTATGGCAGAAACACAAGTAACACAGTTGTATGGTGTAAACCCACAGGATTTGTTAAATCCTTTAGAGAGTATTAAAACTCTCTTAATAGAGCTAAAAGAATTATTAAACCCTACTGACAAATGGCTAAGTCGAAAGGATGTAGCAGAAATGTTAGGAATCTCTATTGGTACAGTTCATAACTGGACAACAGCTGGGAGATTAAAATCATACGGAGGAGGAAGAAGAGTTTACTACAAGTCTTCCGAAGTAGAAAATGCTCTTGTTGAATTAAAAAGATAATGCTATGAAAACAGTCATTATCCAAAAAGCTCTTTTAAGCTCTTTAAGAGAGCTTTTGATTCAGCACAACCAATTTACTCAAAAACAGTTAAAACTCGATTACGCAATATTCTTTGTAAGCCGAATCAATAGCTTACCAACTTATTACAGAAATAACGAGCAAGAATATAATAAGATACGGCTAAGTTCTCAAATAATGAAAGAGTATTCAAGCAATTACAAAACTTACATTGATTTTTTAGTTAAGGAAGAATTGATAGTATTGATTAAGGAGTATGGAGCAGATATAAAAGAATGCAGAACTTATAAAATAGCTGATAAGTATTCTTGTGATGAAGTTGTAAGTTATCCGATTACAGATAAAAAATTACTTGGTAAGTTTACAGATAAAACAACAGCTGTAAAAGGAAAAGAAACCTGTAAAGCTCAAAGACCTCATCTTGTTAAATTCTTTGATGAGTATTTAGAAATAGATAGTCATAAGGCTTTTGATGTAGTAAAACCTTTTCGACTAAGTAATTATCCAAAATACATTCATAGCACACAACTTATAACCGAATTTCACACACAAGACTGGCATTTTTCCATTAAGCCTGAAACTGATAACAGATTACATAGCAGTTTAACAAGATTAAACAAGATTCTTAGAACATTTGTAACCTATAAAGGAAAGCATTTAGGCTGTATTGATATTCAGACTTCACAGCCTTATTTCTTTTCGGTTCTTTTAAAAGCAATTTTGTTAAAGGACAAAAGATTGTTAGAGAATATTGGAGCAACCTCATTACTCAAAAATGAACATATTGAGGGATTATTTGCTTTAAAAATTGACAGAGGTGAGGTAATAAAATTTGTTCACTTAGTTATAAGTGATAAAAAAGATTTTTACACCTTGATTCAGGAAGAGTTTGATATAACCTATGATAAAACAGGAAAACCTTTCAGAATGGTTACAAATTACTCTAATCGTAAAAAGAAAATAATTAATACGGAAAAACCGAGAAAGAAAGAAGTTTACGAATCTGAAAGAGATTTTGCTAAATCGGTTGTTATGGAGATTTTTTATAGTAGTTCTAAATCAACTGTTTCAGAGATAAAAATTTTCAAAGATAAATTTCCAAGTGTGTTCAAGATTATGAGTTACATAAAAAATGAATGTGTTGAGCTTTATACGTTATTAAGCCATATAGAAGCCTGTTGTCTATTAGATTGTGTTGCATTACGATTCAGCAAAAAATATCCTGATATTCCTTTATGGAGCATTCACGACAGCTTGGTAACAACAGAGAATTACCTACCTCTATTGAAAGAAGAAATAGAAAGACTGTTGTATGATATAACAACTTTAAAAGTAAATACTAAAATGGAATATTGGTAACAATAATAATAATAATAATAATAATAATAATAATAATAATAATAAGGAGTACCTGTAAAGAATATACTTGTATAGTATATACTATTATATAATAATCCTTTTACCCCCTAATGTTGCAGTTTTTCAAAATTAGGAGAAATTTTAAAATGCTAAATATTGATAATCAGTATTTAGCATTTTTTATTTTGTAACAACTTCGATGAGGTAGCAAGTAAAGGTGCTAAAGCAATTTGCCGTAACCTAAATGGAAAAAATATATCAGACAGCTGTTTTATAAATAGTTTTTGGAGAAGATTTCAAGACACTACAAAGGTTGTTTTGTCAATAAGAGTATTGTTGTTTCACAAGAGCAGAAAACGGCTAAAAACAAATCAATTGAGGTTGGTCAAGTTACTGTTTCTGAAAGACAATCATTAACTCACGTTTATCTTTCAAGAGCTGGAGATAAACAGACTATAACCGAATTTATAGAAATTTTAAAAAATACATAAATAATGAGATAGCTGATAGATACAACAATATCTAACAGTTATACGAAATACATAAGCAGTTATTGTATGTATAGATCTGAATCAGAAACTTATATTACGATTTGGAAAAACACCTTTTTGAGATTGAAGAAAATTGTTTAGTTGGTTTGGGAAGAAAAATTTTACACATTGAAACTTTGTTTTTGTTAGTGAGAACTGACATAACATGTATCAAAATTCGTAAATTTACAGAAATGATAAAAACAGAAAATATAAGTAAAAGAAAATTTTAGATAGTAAAATATAGATTAGCATTAGTTATTATCTTGTTCAGAAAACTGGTAATTTTTAGACATACAAGAATAATAAACCCAATGTTCGTGGTTTACACGGACTTGGTTTATTTGTCTTTATGTATACCAGTACCTCTGTACAGTAGGCTAAAGTACCGTGCATTTTTTGTGTTCAAAACTTTAACTTCACTTTCGGTACTGGTGAGATATGAATCAATATTATGACAAGAAAAAAAATCACAATTTTTATTATACTTTGCTTTTCATACTCTTATTCCCAAAATTTATCAGTATTAGAAGAAAAGAATGGATTTAAAAATATAAAACTTGGACAGAAAGTAGATAACTATAACTTCTTAATAGAAGAAGAATATTTCTCCAAAGCTTATAAAATGACAATAGGTGGTAAAGACTACACATTTAACACAGGAAATAGCCACATAGCTGATTTCCAAAAAGAAATTACTCTAAGAAGTATAGGGGATTTTCAAGTTTTTAGAGTTTTTGTTGGAACAATAGATAATTATATTTACAAGATTCAGATAATAACAGAATATAACAGAAAGCTATATGAATATTTGTGTGTTATTTTCGGAGAACCAACTTATAAATCATTTGGGAAGAATCAAGATACTTTATCTTGGTGGGAAACAGAAAATTTACAACTTACAATTTCTGCAAATAATTTATTAAATGATTACGCTACCTATTATAGCCTAACATATACAGACAAAACTCTAGAGTTAAGATATAAAAAAGCAAGAGAAGAATCTATAAGAAAAGAAAAAGAAAGTGAAATAAAAAAAATCAAAGATGATTTATAATTTACCTTATTATAAGGAATTTAGATTATCAATAAAGTTCTTAAGTAAATTCATAAAACATACTCAAACAGTAACATCAAAATTAAATAAAAATGAAAACAGTTAATCTATTTTTAGCTTACTAATAACCTTATTAACAATCACAGCCTATTCAAGTGATGATAATAACACAAACAACGAAAACAGCCTAATTGTAGGTATTTGGTCAGAACATAGATAAAAAGCGAGTGACTTTAACAATCAGAACTGACACCTTACCGAACATTTCAGTCAAAAGGAACGCTTATAGACCGTTACAATGGAGTTGTTGAAGCAATTGGCACTTGGTCAATTTTAGAAAACCCTCTTACAGAGAATTGAGAAGATGAAGCAATATAATCTGAAATCCTGATTTTGAATGAAACTACTCTTCAAGTGAAAAAAAATTTGATGACGAAGAATGGCAAATTTACGAATATGTAAAATAATAATATAATGACAGATATTTCCAAAACTCTAAAGTTAGTTTATCAATCTTATTTTTACTCTGTTTATTAGACTGGAGTTACGGATATTATCAGTTTGTCCGTTTTGTAGGTGTGGTTGGCTTATCAGAAAAGAGGTAAAAAAGATAAGACTTGGCTTGTGATTTGGTTGGTTTCTGCTTTACTTATCAATCCGTTTGTTAAAGTAGTATTAGGAAGAACGATTTGGAACATTATAGATGTTATATGGGCTGTTTTACTAGCATTTTCGACATACAAGAATAGAGAAGCTTCAAAACCCAAATAAAAACCCTTCAAATAAAAGATAAAATCGACTTCAAGAATACAACTTACAAGATTTTTATCAGTTTATTGTCTTCTATTAGATAAGTTTTAGTTGTTTTAAGCATAATTCTGCTAAAGATGAAGAAGTATATAATACAACAATAGATGAGGAGCCAACGTTTCTAAATCTTCAAAATTCATTTACTAAAAATTATAATGATTTTGTCAATGCTGATTATTCAAAGTTTGAAACAAATACTTTGTTCACTATCATTTAATACGGAGATAAGCAATAATAACCACGGGGTCAAGAGCTGTAAAAAAGTTTAAAAGTTTGGAGATTGAAAAGATAAAGTTTTATGAATTTAATAATGATATAAATACAGAGCAGATTGAAATTTGCGATAAGGAAAGGATTAACTCATTAGGGATTTTATATTGGTCAAAAATTGAGTAAATGAAAGACAAAGGGGTAGGTGTGAAATCTACGCCCCTTTTTATTAGAAACAAATTCAATTTTTTTTATGGGGTGGCGGGCTTGCAAAAGACTTTTACAGATATATTTTTCAACTTCTTTCTCTGCTCAACTTGTTCAGGTAACTCTGTAAGGTGTTATATACCTATATATGAAATTACCCTTATTTTGGTTGATTGTCATCAGACAAAGAGGAAGAAGAACCTAATCAGAAAGAGGGTTAATAAACAACATCAGAATAATACAACTGGACAAAGGTTTAGTAAGAATGTTTTTAGCTATATATCCTTGTTTTTTATTGAGTGTTGGATAATTCGTTGGACAATAAAAACGATTATAAAAAATAAACCTCAGCAAATCAATGACTTACTGAGGTTATTTGCTCCCCCTCTTGGGCTCGAACCAAGGACCCTCTGATTAACAGTCAGATGCTCTAACCAACTGAGCTAAGGAGGAAGGTATTTTATACCTACCTAAAGGTTACACGTTTAAAGCTTTTGCTTTGCTCCCCCTCTTGGGCTCGAACCAAGGACCCTCTGATTAACAGTCAGATGCTCTAACCAACTGAGCTAAGGAGGAAGGTGTGTTACCTTTATTGCGATGCAAATATAGTGCGTTTTCTGCTTTTTGCAAATATTTTATGCAAAAAAACCTACTTTTTTCAGCTCTCCCCCTTAAGTGTTGGCAATCCCAGACGATAACGAGTTGCTATCAAACGAATTACAAATACGGAAGCTGCAGTAGAAATTTGAACAATAACTGCGTCTAATCCGATTGCTTGAAGTATATAATAAATAAACACGCCAAAAATACACGCCAACGCATACCATTCTTGTCTAAAAATAGCGGGAATCTCATTAATTAAGATATCGCGAATCATTCCGCCAACAACACCTGTAATCGTAGCCATTATCACCACTACCCAAAAAGAATAGCCTAAGGCTAGCGTTTTTTCTGTCCCTACAACAACAAACAACCCCAATCCAATACTATCAAACCACAAGAAGGTATTATTTAAGCGGATTAATTTTTGCGGAAACATGATTACCAGCAACAAGGCAACAATCGTACACCAAACATAAACGCTGGTCAACATCCAGAAAGGCGTTACCCCTAATAACAAATCGCGCAGGGTACCCCCACCAGTAGCGGTAACGAATCCAACGACAAAGGCACCAAACCAATCGACACTCTTTGCAGAGGCCAACCGTATACCCGATATAGCAAAAGCAATTGTACCGAAAAACTCAATCACATCGACAAACGCTATTGTCAACCAAAATTTCACAAAGGTGTCCATTAACTCATTCATAGACCAAACTGTATTATACGCTATTTAATTACAACCGTCTTCTTATTAACAAAGGCGAGCAGCCCTTCTTCTGACATTTCCCGTCCTATTCCCGAAAATTTATTTCCCCCAAATGGCACACGAGGATCTGAGCTAACCATCTCGTTTATGAATACTGCACCATCGTCGAACAAGTGTACATATTGCTTTAACTTTTCAACATCGTTGCCAAAGATAGAAACACCAAGGCCAAAATGCGAGTCATTACTCAGGGCAATTGCCTCTTCTATTGTATTGAATCCTACCACAACCGCAAGGGGGCCAAAAGTTTCGTGTTGAAATACGGGCATTTCAGCAGTAACATCTGTAACTACAGTGGGCTCAAACCAGTTCTTTTCTCGTTGGCCGCCGCAAACGACACGAGCACCTAGCGCTACGGAGTCTTTTAACAGGCTTTCTAACTCCATTGCGAGATCTTCCCTAGCCATGAGTCCAATCCCTGTAGCAAGACTCATTACGTCTCCTTGTTTTAATTTTTGTGCTTCTTCTGCTAATCGAGCAGTAAACACTTCGCGCAACGATTCATGCACTAAAAAGCGCTTCGCTGCAATACAACTCTGCCCTGTATTTTGAAAACGCGCATTAACAGCTAGAGGGATAATCGCATCTAAATCGACATCTTGTGTGACAATAAAAGCGTTACTCCCCCCTAACTCTAACAAGACAGGCTTAATCAAACTCCCAGCTTTCTGTGCCACTGCACTTCCAGCAGGCTCGCTTCCTGTCAGTGATACTCCTTTTACAGCAGGATGCTCAATTACCTCTTCCACCTCGTTTCCGGGCATAGTTAAATTGAAGTACACCTGTTCAAACCCTTCAACTGCAAAGCAAGATTCCAAAGCTTTAGCCGAAAAAGGAACATTGCTTGCGTGTTTCAACACTACAGTATTTCCCGCTAACAAGGTGGGAATCGCAAAGCGAAATACCTGCCAAAAAGGATAATTCCACGGCATCACCCCTAAGATAACACCCATGGGATCGTGAACGATATACGTTTCTGACCACTTGGTTTGAATGTGGCGTCCTTGTAAAATAGCTTGCCCTTCTGCAATATAATAATCAATGAGTGTCGCGCTTTTTTCAACTTCTGCTATAGCTTGACTCAATGGCTTGAACATATCTTGGGTAATAACTGCCCCATAGCGTTCTTTGTTAATTAACAATTTTTCTTTTACCTTTTTAAGGTATTCAATACGATCCTCTACGGCCATCTTGCTCCATCTTTGATAAGCACGTTGAGCTGCTTCAATTCTATATTCTACTTCGTTTTTCATATTTATGCAACTTTTATCTTCTAAATTTACAACATCATCTACATTAATCTCATCTACTACTTAAAAAAATATACTATTCTTTTTTACCCCTCCTAAACAATCCTTTCTAGTAAAAAAACTATACGAGGTTCAAAAATAGAAAAGTCATCCATTCAATATAACGTTTATCTTTGCGGAAACAAATTATACTAGTATGGATAAAAATGTAAAACTACTAACCCTTGGATTGTTGCTCTTTGCTTTTAGTTTAATTCTGAAAGCTACAGCAATTATTACGCCTACAATTAGTACCATTGTCATCATAATCGGATTTGCTTTTATCGTTGTTTCACTATATCACTTAGTTTTCACTAAACTCCGCAAGAAATAGTGTAATTGTCAATGAGAAACAGTTGATGGTGGGATTGCATGTTCTGAGTTAAGGCAATCGCAATTGTACAAAAAATAAAAACACAAAAAAACAGCAATAAACGACTGTTTATCACTGTTTCTTTAGCTAGAATCGACCTACATTTCACAACGTAGGACTCTCTTTATTTTTTTAAAACTTTACTTAAGTTCTCAAGCATAACCGCAGTCATAGCACTTAAATCGTACTTGTGACTCCAATTCCAATCTTGTTGTGCGCAGCTGTCATCAATACTTGCTGGCCAACTATCTGCAATGGCTTGACGAAAATCAGGTTCATAAGCAATTGTAAACTCGGGAATATGTTTGGTAATTTCTGCTGCAATTTCCTCTGGAGTAAAAGAAATTCCACCTAAGTTGTAAGACGAGCGGATTTTAATTGACTCTTTTGGCGCTTGCATAATTTTGACAGTAGCCGCTAAAGCATCCTCCATATACATCATAGGTAAACCTGTTTTTTCAGATAAGAAGCAGTTGTACTGTTTGTCTTCAATGGCTTTATAAAAGATATCCACCGCATAATCCGTTGTTCCTCCTCCTGGAGGAGTAGTCCAAGAGATTAATCCCGGATAACGGATACTGCGCACATCTACTCCATATTTATTGAAGTAATACTCACACCAACGCTCACCGGTTTGTTTCGAAATTCCATACACTGTACTTGGTTCCATCACGGTATATTGTGGCGTATTTTCTCTAGGTGTAGTTGGTCCGAATACTGCAATAGACGATGGCCAAAATATTTTTTTAATTTTTCCTTCTTTCGCTAAATTTAAGACGTGAAATAGAGAGTTCATGTTTAATTCCCAAGCAAAAGCTGGGTTCTTTTCTGCAGTTGCAGAAAGCAAAGCTGCCATTAAATAAACCTCTTCTACTTGATGCTTCTCAATCACTTGAGCAACGGCATCAAACTCCATTGCATTTAGAATTTCAAAGGGTCCTGAGCTCATCAAAGCATCATTACCTTCTCGAATATCTGAAGCGATAACATGCTCATTTCCATAGATACCACGCAACTTTAACGTAAGTTCAGAGCCAATTTGTCCACAAGCTCCAATAATTAATATTTTGGTTCCCATTTAATTTGTATTTAGTTGCACAAATATAGCCGTTGCCAAACAATAAATCAATGCAAAAAAGGACAATTCTATAAGAGAATAAATAAATTTAGGAGGCATTCACAAGTAAATCAAGTAAAATTCGCTATGGTTTATCGCAAAGCAAGTCAAATAAATTCAATAACATTCGTAAATTTGAGCTTTGAAATTCAAGGATATGAAAAACATATGGACGATTATACTGTTGGTACTTAGTTTACATCTGACTTCTTGCAAGAAGGAAATTGACCAAAGTGCTATAGAACAAACTAAGCTACAGCAGTACAACGATAGTATATTTACCCATTTAATGAAAGAGTGGAAGTTTAGAATTCCCAAAACATCTAAAGAACTAACCCCAGTACTTGAAGAGTGGAAAGCGTGGAACAATTTAATCGCTGAATTAAAATTGCGTCCCGTTTCTACCGTTGGCGCTTTTCAAAAAAAGGCAACAACGTTAAGTGAGCTCGCAGAAAATCTACCTTATCAAGGCTATCCAACGACATTAGATACCCCCGATATTAAAATACGTTATTCTACTTTGTTGAATGCCATGCAAAATTTAGACATGTACATCAATCTAAATCCTGTCAATATAGAAAAAGTAGATGAGTGGTTGGACCAAATTCAGATCAGTCTCGATGATATTGTTCGTATGATGGATGAGAATTTAGTTAGACAAAATTACGCAAAAGAGGTTGGAGAAGATACAATGTTGGAGGAAATGGAAGAATTTAGAAGTGAAACGAGAAGGGCAAATCCCGAAGAAGAACAATAGTTTATGGAAATAAAGAAGCATTTTAATGAGGCGATGCAAACGAAAAAAATTGCATCTGATTTATTAAAGAGTCGTCAACCTATCCTTTTCAAAGGTCTTGTTGGTTCAGCTTTATCCTTTCAAATAGAAAGTTTATTCCAACAAACAGAACTCCCTTTCTTATTAATTTTTAATGACAAAGAAGAGGCTGCTTATTATCTCAATGATTTAGAACACTTTATCAACAAGCAAGATGTTCTCTTTTACCCTGGGTCGTATCGTCGTCCTTATCAAATTGAAGAGACCGACAATGCCAACGTATTATTGCGTGCAGAGGTTTTAAATCGCATTAGTTCGCGTAAAAAACCGGCTATAATCGTATCGTATGCAGAGGCTATTTTTGAAAAAGTAGTAACGAAAAAGGTACTTGAAAAAAACACGTTAAAAGTACATGTTGGCGATCAGCTATCCATTGATTTTATCAACGAAACCCTTTTTGAATACAACTTCAAACGGGTTGATTTTGTTGCTGAACCCGGGGAGTTTTCTGTTCGAGGTGGTATCATTGACGTATTTTCGTTTTCGAATGACAATCCCTATCGCCTAGAGTTTTTTGGTGATGAGATTGACAGTATTCGAACGTTTGATGTGGAAACACAACTATCTGTGGACAAACAGAAAAAAATCACAATCATCCCCAATGTTGAAAATAAATTCACCGCAGAATCGAGAGAGAGTTTTTTAGAATACATTGCAGAAAAAACAGTTATAATCGCTCAAAACACCGCCTTTATTGTCGATCAACTCAATCATAATTTTGAGAAGGCAACGGCCATTTTTGAAAAGTTAAACAAAACACTGAAATATTCGGATCCGCATCAAATGTTTTTACATGGCGATGCTTTTCTACGCCAAGTTGCACTATTTAACTACATCGAATTAACAGAAACAAAACCTATTACACCCAGTAAAACGGTTGTGTTTCACACCAAACCACAACCTTCTTTCAATAAGCAATTTGATTTATTGGTTCGCGATTTGAATGATAATTCAGACAACGGTTATACCAATTATTTATTTTGTGCCAATGAAAACCAAGCCCGTCGATTCAAAGAAATATTTGATGCGATGCGCGATGAAAACCAGCATCAAGTAGTACAACAGTACAAAACGATTGTTACCCCCATATACGAAGGTTTTATTGATGAGGAAAAACAAATTGCTTGTTATACAGACCATCAAATTTTTGAGCGTTACCACAAGTTTACGCTTAAAAATGGCTACACCAAAAAACAAACCATTACCCTCAAAGAGATTACCTCTTTAAGTGTTGGTGATTATGTCACGCACATTGATCATGGGATTGGAAAATTTGGGGGCTTGCAAAAAATACAAGTAGAAGGCAAAACACAGGAGGCCATCAAATTGGTTTATGCAGACAATGACATTGTATATGTCAGCATTCACTCTTTGCACAAAATTGCCAAATACAATGGCAAAGAAGGCGCCATTCCCAAAGTGCACAAATTAGGTTCTAGTGCTTGGAAAAATTTAAAAACAAAAACGAAAGCACGTGTTAAACACATTGCGTTCAACTTAATTCAACTCTATGCTAAAAGGCGAACACAAAAAGGATTTGCGTGTGCGCCAGACAGTTATTTACAACACGAACTCGAAAGTTCGTTTATCTATGAAGATACACCCGACCAGCTAAAAGCAACTCAGGAAGTAAAAGCGGACATGGAGTTAGAGCGCCCTATGGATCGTTTGGTATGTGGAGATGTTGGATTTGGAAAAACAGAGGTCGCCATCCGTGCGGCTTTTAAAATGGTGGATAATGGCAAGCAAGTGGCTATTCTCGTACCTACGACAATTTTGGCTTTTCAGCATTTTAAAACGTTTTCTGAGCGTTTGAAAGATATGCCCGTTCGCGTGAGCTATATCAATCGATTCAGAACAGCCAAGCAAAAAAGTGAGATTATCCGCGACTTAGAAGCTGGACAAATCGACATCCTTATCGGTACCCATCAATTGGTGAACAAAAATGTTGTATTCAAAGATTTAGGATTACTCATCATTGACGAAGAACAAAAATTTGGGGTAGCCGTAAAAGATAAATTAAAGACGATTTCTGAGAATGTAGATACGTTAACGTTAACAGCAACCCCTATTCCGAGAACGCTACAATTCTCCTTAATGGCGGCACGAGATTTATCGGTTATTACCACTCCTCCCCCCAACCGTTATCCCATTGAAACGAATGTGGTGGGATTTAATGAAGAAATTATACGCGATGCCGTTTCCTATGAAATAGAACGCGGTGGACAAGTGTATTTCATCAATAACCGCATTGAAAATATTCGCGAAGTTGCGGGTATGATTCAGCGCTTAGTTCCCGATGCAAAAGTAGGGGTTGGCCATGGACAGATGGAGGGTAAAAAACTAGAAGAATTGATGCTAGCCTTTATGGATGGGGAATTTGATGTTTTAGTTGCTACGACCATTATTGAAAGTGGATTGGATGTACCTAACGCCAATACCATTCTAATTAACAACGCCAATAATTTTGGATTATCGGATTTACATCAAATGCGCGGTCGCGTAGGACGAAGTAACAAAAAAGCATTCTGTTATTTTATCTGTCCTCCTTATTCTGTAATGACAGAAGAAGCGCGTAAACGCATTCAAGCCTTAGAGCAATTTAGCGATTTGGGTAGCGGATTTAATATCGCGATGAAAGATTTAGAGATTCGCGGTGCAGGAGATATTTTAGGGGGTGAACAGAGTGGTTTCATCAATGAAATTGGTTTTGAAACCTACCAAAAAATCATGCAAGAGGCCATTGAAGAGTTAAAAGAAAACGAATTCAAAGAGCTATATCTCGAAGACCAAAAAGAGGAAACCAAAGTATTCGTTCGCGATTGTCAAATTGATACCGACTTCGAAATTTTGTTCCCTGATGAGTATATCAACAACATCACAGAACGATTAAATTTATATAACGAGTTAAGTACCATTACCACAGAAACGGCACTCAAAGAATATGAACAACGCTTAGTCGATCGTTTTGGACCACTTCCCAAGCAAGCTATTGCCCTTTTAGACAGCTTGCGCATCAAATGGCATGCGAGTAACCTTGGACTTGAAAAAGTAATTTTAAAACAAGGAAAAATGCTTTGTTATTTTATTGGGGATCAGCAATCGGGTTTCTATACCTCTCCAAAATTTAGACAGGTATTAACCTTTGTGCAACAGAGTTCTCACTTGTGTAAAATGCGCGAAAAGGAAACGAAAAATGGCTTGCGCTTGATGTTGTCTTTTGAACAAGTAAAATCAATCAAGAAAGCCCTAGAATATTTATCTGGAATAGATAAAATGTAAAATGGAAAGAGGAAAGAAGAAAAGGGTGAATTTTCCTTTTTTAGAAAGAATAATCTTTTACTAAGGATCTTCTCTATATCTCACCGAGTTGCTATTTTTTTAGAATTCGATGAATTTCCGCTTCGCTACAATTTCCTCTATTCAAAAAACACGAATGGCTTGTATGTGCAAGCCATTCGTGTTTTAGATCAAAGCGAACAGCCTTTTTAAACTTTGTTCTCTTTTCTTCTTTCCTTTTTTTACGCTACTTTCGCATTTAATTATTTTAATTGATGACAACTCAACCCCTATTATCTATTCGAAATTTATGCATCGGTTTATTTCTTTTCTCCTTTGTTGCTCCTTCTTTTTCACAAGAGAATCACACTGTTTTTGTCAATCTTGGGGGACAAGGAATTGAGACTTCCTACAAATACAGACTCACCTATGATTTACATGCAGAAGCTTTTCTAGGATTAGGTCCGGGTTATAGTCTAAAGGAGAAAAGGGGATATAACTTTGAATATGACTTTATTCCTTTTGCAAAAGCCAATTTAAAATGGCATTTCATCAATGAAGAGGATAGAAAATACTACCTTGCTACTCAAACCAAATACTCCTTTGGAAAAACTACTGATACAAGTTTTAATAGAATTCTAATTACAGAAGGACATATAGGAAATGAACAGTACATCACAAAACGACTCTTGTACAACATACACGTAGGGGGTGGATACATTCAAGATTTCGATGTTGATCGAGGGGAATTCTTGTTGACTTTTGGGGTAACACTTAAATACGCTATTTTAAAAATTAAATAAGAAAGATGGAGGTGACAAGTCTCCTCTTTTTACAATCAAAAAAAGGAATGTGTTTCGTAAACGCATTCCTTTTTTGATTGTAAGAGAGGCACCAAAAGATTGATAAAAGGACTCCGCTCTAATTTCCCTTCTCTTCTTTCTTCTCTCCAATAAAAAAGCCAACTTTTCAGTTGGCTTTTTTATTAATATCCGAATAAATCTTCTAATGTCAATTCTTTGATGGTTCCGAACTTTTGAACGGCTTCCCAATCTAAGTTTTCTTTCTTCCCTAAAAGACCCACATTAAATGTTTTTCCTTTTACATGTTGATTGAAGAAGTTAACTAAATCAGCCATTTTCATTTCTTGTGTTTGTTTGAAAATGTCTTTGTTGATATCATAGTTAATTCCTCTTTCTTGTAAACTTAACCAGTAGTAGAAAATCTGTGCTTTTGTATAACGTTGTGTGGCAATGTTTTTCAACGCCGAATTTTTAGCATTCTCAAATTGATTTTGCGCTTGTGGCATATCATTCATCAAATCCATCATCGCATCAACGGCTTGTGGCAATTTGTTTGCTTGTGTTCCTACATAGGCCATTACATAGTTGTACTTATCTAATTTTCCTGCATTCGCATAGTATGCGTAAGCAGAATAAGCTAATGATTTAGACTCTCTAATTTCTTGGAAAACAACTGACGCCATTCCGCCACCAAAGTAACTGTTAAATACACTTGATGTCGCTAAGAAATCTTTGTTGAATTTCTCTTCTCTTCCGCGGTATGAAATCTCTGCTTGTACCATATCATAAGGAGCAAAGTAAACCGTTCCGTCTGTTGCAGGTTCAGCGTACTCTTTTTTCACTGGAGTCACTTTGCCTTTTCCTAGATTGTGATTGGCTACAATGGCTTTTTTAACAGCAGCTAAATCATTTCCGTAATAGAATACTTCTTGGTTATAATCAAAGAACTTGTGTAATAAACCCACTAATTCTGTTGGTTTGATTCCTTGTAAATCCGTTTCGCTTAAGATGTCTTTAAATCTACTCAATTGATTTCCTGAAACAATGTAGCTGTTTAAAGCACGTTGAATTCCACCTTTGCTTGATTTAGCATCAAAACGAGATTTCAAGATTTGATCTACTAAATTGTCATAAGACTCTTGATCTGCTTTTGCATCAGTCAATAAGTGCTCTAACAATTTGATTCCAGCTGGGATATTTTCTTTTAATCCAGAAATCGTGATATAGGATTTATCAGTACCCGTGTTTAATGAATACTCTACCCCTAACTTATAAAACTCCTTGCGGATATCAGCTGGAGAATATGTATTGGTTCCGATATAATCTAAATAACTTAAAGCTAAGCTCAATTTTTTATCGTGATCGGATCCTACTGGTGTGATATACGTAACTGTAGCTAAGTCATTGGTTGTATTTTCAATGCTGTATAAAGTCGTTTTAATTTTACCGATCTTTTCTTTTTTCAACGCTTTATTGAAATCTACGAATTCAGGTTGAATATCTTTGACTGCTACTTGATTCAACGCTTTATAAAACTCAGATTCGCTATCTCTATTTAAGTCGATTGGCGTAATTCCGGGGTTTTCAACGCGAACTAAATCTTTATTTTCTCCTTGACGTTTGTAAACAATCGCATAGTTATCGCTGTAATTTTCATTAGCAAAACGGATAATATCTGCTTTGGTGATTTTTTCCATACGGTCAATTTCACTCACTGCTTCTTCCCATGTTCTACCTTGAATAAACGCTTGATACATTTCAGAGGCCATGGCATCGTTATCTTCTAGCGCTTGCATTGAATTTTTTCTCAACTCATTGATTACTGCTTGTAGCAACCATTCGTCAAATTCTCCTTTTTTAATTTTTTCGATTTGCTCTAACATAATGTCTCTCACTTCTTCCAGTGTTTGACCTTCGTTTGGCATACCCGTTAGTTGGTGAACCGAATAATCTTTCATAATCATCGGTGAACTTCCAGCATATAATGTACGTTGTTTTTGGTTGATGTCTAAATCAATCAAACCTGCTTGACCGTTACTCAAAAGCATATCGATCATCGTCACATACAACGCATCTTGTGTTTTTGCGCCACCTAAACGGTATCCCATTTCTACGCGCTCTGCTTGTGGGCTAAAAACTTCTGCCGATTTAATCCCTTTGATTGGTTGTTCAACCGCGACATATTCTTTCGGCTGAACTCCTTTCTTCATTAAGCCGAAGTACTTATTAACCAATTGAATAGTTTCGTCAAATTGGATATCTCCCACTAATACAACAGCAATATTATTTGGCACATAATATTGATCAAAATAGTTGTGAATAGCAATCATTGAAGGGTTCTTCAAGTGCTCTGACGTACCAATTGTCGTTTGTGTACCGTAATGTGAAGTTGGAAACAACAACGCCATCATTTTTTCATGAGACGCCCAGAAATCGTTGTCTTGTCCACGGTTAAACTCTTCGTAAACCGCTTCTAGTTCTGTGTGAAATAAACGCAACACCAATTGTGAAAAACGCTCTTGTTCAATGATTAAGAACTTCTCTAATTCATTAGAAGGAATGGCGTTTTTATAAACCGTTTCATCAAACCAAGTATGCGCATTCGTGCCTGTTGCACCGATAGAAGCCACTGATTTATCGTATTCATTTGCTACGGCATATTGTGATGCTACCTTAGAAACCTCATCTATTTTTTTGTAAATAGCTTTTTTCTTTTCTAGGTCAGTTTCATTCTTATGTTGTTCGTATAAATCTGAAATCTGCTTGATTAATGCTTGTTCAGCTCCCCAGTTAACGGTTCCCAATTTTGAGGTTCCCTTAAAGAGCATATGTTCTAAATAGTGTGCTAATCCTGTACTGTCTTCTGGATCATTATTAGATCCTGTGCGAACAGGAATATACGTTTGGATTCTTGGCTCGTCATGGTTTTGTGCTAAATAAACCTTTAATCCGTTATTTAAGGTATAAACTCTTGCTTTTGCTGGATCATTCTCTACATATTCATATGTAAATCCATTGGCATCTGTCTTTGTAAGTGTCTTATATTGAGCGTGCATTACACTACTCATCGAAAATATAAAACCAAACAATAAGTATGTTTTTTTCATAAATAGTAATTTGTCAGCCCAAAGCTAAACATAATTCTCTTTTGTCTCACAAAAATAACGTATGCTTAAAAAAGAAAACGTCTCTAGTTATTCACTAAAGACGTTTTCTTTTTATTCTTGTTCAATTGCTTCTTGAATGGGGGTTCCGATGTTGCCATTCGGGAATTCAATTTTCAGGATTTGCGCAATTGTTGGTGCAATATCAGTCATATGCGTTTGACGGGTAGTTTTACCTGGTTTCACTCCCCAGCCTAAGAATACAGCTGGGATATGGGCATCATACGAATTCCAACTTCCATGGGTTGTTCCTTTTCCATCTTTAGCTCCACTAAACCACTGGGGTTCTAAGATAATTTGGATTGCCCCACTGCGTTTGTAATTGTACCCATTGATGATGCGTTCACGCAACATTTGAGGTACAGCTGATTCTGCCGCTTCATTCATATCCACTACAAAAGCTACTCCCTCTACTTTTTTTAGTACTTTAATCGTCGTAGAAATAAGATCATCTTCATCCAAGTCATTCGTTTCAATTGCGTCATAATTGAAGTGAACCTGATAGTTTGACAAGCTTCGCACAAGGTCTGCCACCCCAAATTTCATGGCTAGTTTCTCATTTAAATCTTTGCGGATTACCTTGGTATCAAAGTACCCGGCATTTCCTTTTTGATCAGCAAAAAACTTGGGATTATGTGCTGCTCCGTGATCCGCACTCAAAAACAGGGTGTAGTTCCCTTTTCCAACTGTTTGATCTAAATACGTTAAAAAGTCAGCGATATCGCGATCTAAACGCAAATACGTATCTTCGATTTCGATTGAATTAATTGCAAATTGGTGTCCAACATAATCCGTTGAAGATAAACTCACCGCAAGAAAATCCGTTACATTCAATGGGTTATTCCCCAATTGTTCACTTTCAATGGCGCGTTTAGCAAAATCAAGCGTTATCGTATTACCTTGTGGAATACTCTTTATCAACTCATATCCATTCTCTTTTTTTAGCTTTACTAAATCACGTGGAAATGTCGGTTTCTTCTCTCCCTTGAATGTTTCTTCGTATGCATTATCATCTGCTGTACTTAATGTATACGTATCCATTGGGTATAGGGTATTCCATCCTTGTTTATAGTAAGTATCTACTATTTTCTCTTTATTGAATCCCTTTACCCATTTTGGTAAATCCTTCATATAATACGTACTCGTAATCCAATCACCTGTTTTTCCATCCAACCAATACGCAGCATTGGCAAAATGGCCTGCCGGTAAAATCCCTCCCCTATCTTTAATTGCGATTCCGATTACTTTCGACTGAAAGTTCGTTGCCAATTTCAATTGATCGGTGATTGTAGATACCAGCAAGTTCTTTGGTGATTGTTGTCCTACTTTTCCTTCTCCACCAACACCTTGTACACTATCATCTTGTGTACAATACATGTTTTGACCTGTGGCTTGGATGATAAAATCATTTCCCGCAATACCGTGTATCGCAGGTACACTTCCGGTATAAATCGTGCTATGTCCGATAGCCGTATAGGTTGGCACATAATCAATTAGCGTGTTTTCACTAGAAAACCCTTCGTTTAACAAGCGTTTAAATCCATCTTCACTATATCGATCTGCATAACGATATAAATAATCCCAGCGCATTTGATCAACTACAAGACCTACCACTAATTTTGGTTTTTCTAATTTTTCACTCGCTAGAAGCGCAAATGAAAACAAGCAGCACAGGGCTGTAATTACCGTTGACTTACTATTCATTTTTTCTTTTATTTGGGTGTTATTTAAGTATTTATAAGGTTTAACAAAGCTATTAAAGACATTCAACATAGAAAACATCTTACATCATAAAGTTTGTTAGCATATTCAACTACCTAAAAAAATCATTTTGACAAATAAAGGCTTTTTGACCTAATTTCATATTATCTAAGTATTAAATATCAATAATAGGCCTAATAAATTTAAATTTTCATTCTTTGATGCCTTTGTAATTCCTCCCATACCATTCTCTGAGAATCCCTATCTTTGTGACTTCTCAACCCAATCAATTTCATTCCTTTTATCATGGATATCGAACAAATTCTTACCGCTATATACCCTTTACCTGAGCCTTCTCTTACTGCTTTGAAGGGACTTTGTTGTGAATTGCATTTACCCAAAGGGCATATTATCTTGCAAGCGGATCGAATAGAGCACCATATTTACTTCATTAAACAAGGGGTTGTTCGTGCTTTTTCTACTCATGATGAAGGAGAAATTACATTTTGGTTTGGCGAAGAAGGCAGTACAATTTTATCGATGAAAAACTATGTAGAGAAACAGAAAAGCTATGAAAACATAGAGCTTCTAGTCGATTGTAAATTGTATCAAGTCAACGTGAATGAATTGAGTCAGCATTATTTAACCGATATTCACATTGCCAACTTTGGTCGAAAATTAGCTGAAAAAGAATTAATGCGAGTAGAAAAAAGAATTATATCTAGAAGCTTACTCTCCGCCACAGAACGATACAAAGAACTGATAACCAACTATCCAACAATTATACAACGCGTTCCCTTAAAACACATTGCTTCTTATTTAGGCATTACGCAAGTTAGCTTGAGTCGCATTCGAAAAGATGTATACTAATACGCCGCGTTAAACTTTAGCCTATTGCACAAAAGAGCCTAAATCTTTCGCTATCTTTCGCCTTCATATAACTACACGACATGAATAAAATTAAAGTTGTTGCATTCGATGCAGATGATACACTTTGGATAAATGAACCTTTTTTCAAAGAGGCGGAACAACAATTCTGTATTTTGATGGAAGATTATTTAACTCATCAAAGTATTTCTCAAATTCTATTTAAAACGCAAGTAGATAATTTACCCCTCTATGGTTATGGAATCAAGGGGTTTACACTTTCCATGATTGAAGCAGCTGAACTTATTTCAAAAGGGACTTACAATACAAAAATCATAGATAAAGTTGTCAAAATAGGAAAAGAATTATTGACCAAACCCGTTGAATTACTTGATGATGTGGAAGATGTATTAAAAGAACTTCAAGCGAAATACCGCTTGGTTGTAGCTACTAAAGGGGATTTGAAAGATCAACATCGCAAATTACACAAATCGGGATTGGGCGCTTATTTCCACCATATTGAAGTAATGACTGATAAAGAACAAATCGATTACGAAAAATTACTCAAGCGATTAGATATCCAACCCGAGGAATTCATTATGATTGGCAATTCACTGCGTTCGGATGTATTACCTGTATTAGAATTAGGAGGTCATGCCGTACATGTCCCTTTTCATACGACCTGGTTACACGAGCATATCGATCACCCCATTGTACATGATAATTTCAAATCCATCAAGAAGTTGTCAGAAATTAAAGATTTATTGTGATTTTACACTAAAAACATAAAAATAGACAAACTATGAAAACCCGATTTTTTATTTTAGCACTTATGCTAACTTCAGGATTCCTTTTAACGAGCTGTAAAGAACAAGTTAAAGAACCTACAGCCGCAATTCCTACTGAAACGAATATAGATACAGCAGAGGTAAAAGAAGAAGTGATCAACCTTACTTTTGCTTCGGAAGGATATACTACAAAAGAAGAAGGATCCGACTGGGTAAAAGTTGACATTAAAAGTTCATCACCTGATCAAGTTACTATTTTAGTTACCTCTAGAGAAGATATTAAAAAACCAACTTGTTCATTAGAAACAATAGCAACAAAGTTAAACGACAACACGTATCAAGCGGTATTACAAGAGGTTCAAGTAAACTTTGTTCTTGGAGCAGGTCAATTAACCATTGATACAGTTAATGAAAGCGATAGAGGAGTTTTCTCCTACTACTGTTCTGGAGGAGGTTCTTTACTGGGGTCGTATACGGAAATAAAATAATTTTTTGCTGCAATTAGCGCAACAACTTTACAGCAAAAAAAATAGAAAAAGGAAACCTCAACGGTTTCCTTTTTCTATTTCATAAGCAATTTTATTCTTCCTTAAAAACGGTATCCTACATAAACACCGATATTCTGATTATAGATTTTCAGGTCATTGGCACCTGTATTTTCTTCTACTCCAAAAGTATTGGCATTGTCAAAAATAGAAGCAAATCCTCGTGTATATTGCGCCCCTAGAATTAGCCCGAATTTAAACTGGTACTCTATCCCCGCTGTAATTCCGTAATCCATCTTTTGTAGGTATTTACTGTCTTCTTGGTCATCTGCTGTAGAACCAAAAATCCCGTGATCTTTATACGTATTGCCCTCTTCATCTACGGAAGTAATCGAAGAATACAACAACATATTGATGTAGGGTCCTGCGTAAATTTGCAATCCTCCAACTTTAAATGTTGGACTAATCGGATTTAAACGCAAACTGTGCATTTCTAAAGTTGCATGAAATAGATGATCATCTAATTCGCGTTTAAAATCCGCCCCGTAATTTTGGTAATACAGTTCGTGTTTCAATCCAAAATAGGTTCCTATACTATTATCAACGCTTACTCCAACAAAAAAGTTATTGCGTTTATCTACTTTGCCATCCCAAGCTAAATCACGTACATCATCTCCTTTTACTGTGGATTGCAGCCAACCTGCTTTTACACTAAACGAAGTTCTTCCTTTTAAATCTTCACTGAAGTCTTGTGCTTTCATCGAAAGCCCCGTTAATACGAGTAAACTAAATATAATGTGTTTCATACTTCACTTCTTAAAAATCAATATCCCAAATTCCAACCGCTTTCTCTAATTCCACCAACGATTCTGCATACCCAAATAACGTCTCTGCATAGGCTTGCTGTGTTTCGTTATACGTACGTTGAGCATCCAATACTTCTAATAAACTACTCGCCCCACGTTGATAGCTGTACTTAATCCCTTCATAAACCTGCTTTGCCTCGTCCAACATTCCATTTTCAAAACGTTGAATTTGCTTCTGCTTAGTTAAATAATTGCGGTACGCTTGTGTGATCTCTTTCTCCAGTTCCAATTCTACCATATCGTATTCCAACTCTGCTTGACGCTCTTCATACAAAGCTGTTTTCAGTCCCGCATCACGTCGATTTGAGAATTTTAAAGGAACGGAAATTCCCGCTTTTACCACGGTATTTCCAGGTGTTGGTGCTACTGCATTTTTGACAAAGGAATTGTTTTCCACGCCAAGATTCAGACCTAAATCAACGACGCGCTCTGCTCTCGCTAATGCCACTTGACGTCCTGCAACGACCTTATTTTGTTGAGCCACCAAAAAATCTGCTCGATTATTCTGTGCCGTTACAATCAAATCCTCTAAAGCAAATAGGCGAACAAACTGGCTAAAATCACCCACAGGCAAATAAACCGAATCAATTCTTTTTGCACTGATGATATTGCGCACTTCCATCAAGCTATTTTCCCACGTATCATCGGCATCTTGTAAATCATTCAACATTGATTTTGCCTCCAACTTACTTTGAATCGCATCAACTTTGCTAATTTGTCCTAATGAATAGCGAATACTATCCGACTGTGCCACTTGTCGCATAGATTCATAGGAATCTTTTTGGATGTCATACAACATCTTGTTTTGCATGGCCTCAAGAAAGGCAACCGTTGACTCTGCACGAAGCGTGTGAAAAAACGCTTGTAATTCAAGCTCTGCCAATACCTTTTGATCGTGTGCTAAGTTTTTTCTCGATTTTCGCTTTCCTCCTAGTTCTAAATCCCAAGATAATTCTGCCTCAAATCCATACCCCATCTGCATGCGGTTTTGCTGGTTATCCGCCCATCCAAAACTCAATTCAGGGTCTGGAAAGGCTTTGGCGGCTTGTACTTCTGCCTCTGCGATATTGATGTTGTATTTCTCTGCTGCATAGCTCAAGTTGTTTTCTATCATTTTGGATAGAAACGCTTTATAGGTCAGTGTGCTTTTAGTTGTGGATTGCTCCGTATGCCCATTTTGAGCATACACAGCACCACCACAAACTACAAACATCAAACTTATACTGATATATTTTTTAAACATATTCATCTCCATGTTAGTTTTCTTCTGTTTCTTCTACTTTCACAAAGTCACTGTCTTTTCCCCATTTTCGTTCCACTAAATAGTATAACGCTGGTAATACGAAAAGGGTTAAAATAGTAGCGAATAACAATCCATAAACGATTACTGTGGCTAAAGGTCGTTGAACATCCGAACCGATTCCCGTTGCCATAGATGCTGGAAATAATCCCAAAATCGCCACGGTCGCCGTCATTAATACGGGTCTGAATCGCTGTTCAGCTCCTAGTAAGACAGACTCTAATAAAGCATGACCTTTTTTCCTCAAATCGTTAATATGTGAAATCATAATCACTCCATTCTGAATGGCAACGCCAAATAAGGCAATAAATCCAACAGCAGAGGACACGTTTAATGACATACCTCTTACATTCAAGGCTAACATCCCTCCAAAAAGAGCTAAAGGCACGACCACCATCAACAACCCTGCTTGTCTGAATTGACCAAATGCGCCATACAATAAAACAAACATCAAACACAACGTCAGTGGAACAATAATCGCTAAACGGTTATAGGCTCGGTGTTGATTTTCAAACTGTCCTCCCCATTCGATGTGAAACTTATTGTGATCATACGTGATATTCTCCTCGATTTTTTGTTGTGCCTCTTTCAATAAAGACCCTAAATCACGATTACGAACGTTTAGCTTCACCGTTAAGTGACGTCTATTCATCTCACGCGTAATGGTGCTCTCTCCGGTGCTGGTTTTTACATCCGCTACTTGTGAGAGCGGAATCTTTGCTCCTGTGCTTGAAGTCAACATTAGGTTGGCAATCTTTTCGGGTGTATTTCTACTTTCCTCTGTATAGCGAGCACTGATATCGTACACCTTATTTCCAATAAAGATTTGAGAAATGGCTTTTCCTCCAATGGCAACTTCAATTAATTCGGCTACATCTGATACATTTAGTCCATATTGTGCAATTTTATCTCGATTGGCGTGAATCTGTAATTGCGGTAGTGGTGGTTCTTGGTCAATCGCCAAATCTACTGCTCCATCTACTGTTTTTAATGTACCTAAAACTTCATTGGCAATACGTCTAGTTTCGTGAAAATCCTCTCCATATACTTTCACTACCAATTCACTATGCGCGCCAGAAATTTTATCCATTACCCCATCAATCATCGGCTGAGCAAATCCAACCGTAAACCCTGGTAGTGATTCATATTCTGCCGCCAATTCCTCAATTAGATCATTCTTTGTTTTTCCTCTTGGCCATTCTTTATACGGTTTAATACCGATAGAACACTCAAAGTGAGAAGGTGTAAAGGGATCCGTACCATCGTCATTTCTTCCTGCTTGCACCATTACATAAGTCACTTCCTCATATTTCATCGTTCGCGCACGCAAGGTATCGCTCATCTCTTTGGATTTCTCTAATGAAATTCCCGGTGGTAAGGTCACTTGCAACCAAATAGATCCTTCGTCTAATGGAGGTAAAAAGTCTTTCCCTACTTTGGCCGTTAGTCCAATGGTAATCGCCAAAATAATCACAATCGGCAAGAACACTTGTTTCGGTTTCTTCATAATCTTTTCAATGCGATTATGATACAAAGCCGTTAGTTTTTCCAACCATTTGTTGTGGTATATTTTTCTCGGTTTTTTATACACTGCATAAGCCAATCCTGGAATTAAGAACAAGGCAACTAAAAGAGCACCTAACAAAGCAAATCCAACCGTAAAAGCCATAGGCGTAAATAGTTTCTTTTCTACGCGCTCAAAAGCAAAAAGTGGTAAATACGCCGTGATAATAATAACCGTAGCAAAAAACACAGGCTTAGCCACCTCTTTGGTACGTTGGGCAATCGATTTTTCTTTTAGTTCTTCCTTCGGATTATCCTCTCGCTTCTTGAGGATGGATTCCATCATTACAATGGCTCCATCGACAATAATTCCAAAGTCAATGGCTCCTAAAGACAATAAATTCGCTGGAATATCCGTGAAATGCATTAAAATAAACGCAAATAATAGAGAAACTGGAATGGTAATGGCTACAAGTAAAGCACCTCTCCAACTGCCTAAGAAAACGATCAAAACGATGATAACCAAGCTAATTCCTTCAATCAACGTCGTTGATACGGTATGCAAAGTAGTATCTACTAGTTCGGTACGATCCAAAAACGTATGAATCTTTACGCCTTCTGGCAGTAATTCGTTGTTTAATTCATCCACATAATGGTGGATCTTATCTAGTACTACTGATGGATTTTCTCCTTTTAGCAATAATACAATCCCCTCAATGCTATCGGAATAGTTGCGTTCTTTATCTGAGTAACCTAAAACTCCTTTTCGTTCAACATTACCATATTTTAAACGGCCTAAGTCCTTCAAGAAGATTGGAATTCCATTTTCTGCTTTTACAACGATCTTCCCTAAATCTTCCAGGTCTTTCACTAATCCAATTCCACGTACTACATAACCTAAATCTCCGCGTGTTAAAACACTCCCTCCAGAATTGACGTTATTTTCTTCGATGGTTTCAGTGACATCACTTAGAGATAAATCGTATTGTTCTAATTTATGCGGATCTAATTCAATTTGAAATTGCGTGGTAATTCCTCCAAAATTCGTTACCTCCGCAACACCAGAAACTTGGTTTAGTTTCGGGATGATAATGAAGTTTTGAATATCGGTTAACTCGCGTAAACTATAGCCATCCCCTTCAATAATGTATCGGTATACTTCTCCAATAGGAGAGGTTAACGGATCGAGTTCGGGAACCGCTTCATAAGGCAGTTCTACTGCATTTAGACGTTCCTGAATGCGCTGACGGGCGAAATAATCATCCACACCATCCTCAAAAACAAGGGTAATCATGGATAGTCCGAATGTACTGTTACTGCGCATTACGTGCATCCCTGGCATTCCATTTAGGGCGCGCTCAATAGGAATGGTAATTTGTAGTTCTATTTCTTCTGCAGCCAAACCAGGTACTTGTGTCACTACTTGGGATGTCGTATCCGCAATATCAGGATAGGCTTCTATGGATAATTGTTTCCATGAATAATAACCAAAGATACACAGTAAGCCAAACAAAGCAGCAACAAGCCATCTTTTGTGTATAGCCGTATCTATTATATTTTTTTTCATCTTTTTTGCTGTTTTATAGGATTACTACAGTTGAGGTAAATAAATTCCCCCCTCACTTACTACTTTGTCTCCTTTTTCTATTCCAGATAAAATCACCGTCTGATTTCCAGAAACTCCTCCGATTACCACATTTTTACGGATGTACTCATTGGGTGCGACTTCTACATATACAAAAGAGTTATCTTCTCCTTGTAGAACAGCTCTTGATGGTACTAAGATTACTTTTTCAGGCTGATCGATAAAACGTACATTCACATACATCCCCGGTTTTAGGATGCGCTTGTCATTATTTGCTTCAATAAGCACATCAATACTTCTGGTTTCTTCATCTACAATTTCATTCACGTGATAAATCGTTCCTACAATCGGCTCATCTGGGTAAGCAGATAGTTCAATTTGAACTTTATTTAATTTCGTTAAGTGTTGAATGTCTTTCTCTTTGACCTTTCCCACTATCCAAATCTTGTTCAAGGCTGCAATTTTCACCACAGGATCCGCATCGTCATTGATATATTGACCCAATACAATATTATTTTCCAATACCTCTCCATCGATGGGTGAACGCACGATCAAAGGCTGACCTAACACCAAGGAAGTGGGTTGTACGTTGTATATTTTAATGGCTGCAGTAGCATTGTCAAAAGCCGCTTTGGCGATGGAATTTTCCGTTTCTGCTTCTTCATACTCTTGTCGAACACCAACGCCATTGGCCAATAAGTCGGCCTGTCTTTTTAAATTTAATGTCGCTTGTTTGTATTCTTGTTTAGAATCGAAGTAGTCCTTTTGCGCTTCGAAGTAATCTGGTGAAGAAACTTCGAATAACGGTTGATTTATGCTTACTTTTTGCCCTAACTTAATAAATGATTTGATGATTCTCCCAGAAAAAGGAGATGCAATTTCCGCATAATGGTTCGGAATTGCTTTTACTAAACCTGCAGTTACTAAATCAAAAGTGAAATCTTCTTCTTCCACTGGTGTAACTTTAATTCTGCTTTTGAGGTTTGAATTTTCTGTTAAGGAAATCACTTGATTATTCACTTGATATTGTGCGATATCACTGCTTTGTTCCTTTTTATCAGAGCAAAAACTCAATAAGATACTCAAGCCTAAAACTCCCGCTATTTGTACTTTTTTTGCCATTATGATTGGTTTAAATTTTAACTTTATAATATTCTCTTAAATTACGAAATTTTACGTTATATTTTTAACTATTTAAATAAACCATCCCGTTTATTTAACAATAAAAAATATAATCCGTTACCCATAAGGAGTTAAATCACAGCGAAAACGCCACTTTTTCATGATTACTATTTTATAAAAGAGTTAGTACTAGGTTTACTGTAAATCGAAGATATAAGCAGCCAATCCAAAATAAATGAGCAACCCAATGATATTGACGATGGTTCGAATTGCAGGGCTTGCTACTACAGCGGGATCAGCACCCATTTTCTTTACAAGGAGTGGCAATGCAGCGCCTATAACAGTTGAGAAAACAACTTGTAAGAACAAAGCCACGGCAATTACACCGCCAATAGTCCATAGAGAAAAAGTTGCTGGAGTATCCGTTTCCCAACTCAACCACACCACTTTACCAAAGGCGAGTAAACCCAAACACAAGGCCAACAGCAAGGCGATTCTCGTTTCTTTCCACAGCACACGCATCCATGATTTAACCGTTATTTGTCCCAAAGCCATGGCTCGTACTACTACGGTTGCCGATTGAGTACCTGCATTTCCTCCTGCATCTGCGACCATCGGCATATAGAGTGCTAAGATGACCATCTGCGCCAATGCCCCTTCGAAATTGTGAATAATTAAACCCGAAATTAAACCAACAACAGCAAGGGTAACCAACCAAAATACTCGTTTTTTAAAGTGATCGAAGATTGAAGATGCAGCATAATCAGCATCCTCACTGCTTCCCATCACCCCCATAAACTTCTGCATGTCTTCGGTGTGTTCTGCTTGGATAATATCTAATGCATCATCATGCGTCACAATACCGACCAATTGTTTTTTTCGATTGAGGATAGGCAAAGCAACCAATTCGTATTTATCTATTTTGGCTGCGATTTGCTCATTGTCTTCATCTACATAACCAAAAACAAAATCGCGGTGTAATTCTTCCTCCACCAGTTGGTGTGGTTCAGCGATAATCAAATCCTTTAATGTAATAAATCCCCATAACGTTTGATCTTCATTAACCACATAGATATAATAAATGGTCTTCTTTGACGGCGCATCTTGCCTCACTTTGTGAATCGCTTCAAAGCAAGTCATATCTTTAGAAACCGTAGCAAAATCAGTGCTCATAATACCTCCCGCCGTATCTTCAGGATAAGAACTCAAAGCCAGTACATTCTCTCGAATCGATTTGCTCAAAAATGGAAGTAAATCAATTTGTTCCTGTTGGGTTAAAATTTGAAACAAATCGGCACGATCTTCAGAGGGCATTTGTTCAAATAGTCTTGCAAATCGCTTCATACTCAACTGTTGAAAAATCGATAGTTGCTTCACCAAGGGAAAAGCAGCAAAAATTTCAGCTTGATGTTCTAAAGGAAACTCGCGTAAAATGACAAACAATTCTTTCGTATCCATTAACGACAGTGCCTCACTTACATCGATAATTGGCATTTTCTTTAATACAGGAAGCATCTTCATCATCTGATCCAATCCTTGGAAATCTGCTGCAATTTTGCGCAAACTACTGCGTTCATACTTCATTGTTCTCATGGCCATTCATTTTTAAAGATTAATACGTAGTTAACTCCCATGATACCTCAGACACCCCAAATTCCAACGAAACTTTCTGGGTAATCTGCTCTAAAATATCATCTTTACGTCCGATGCAGTAAACCTCAAACTTAAGGTAGGAAAAAGCGGGATTGCCATTATCCGAACTTTTTAACGAACGCATTTGCAATTCTTTTTGTGCTTTGAGGTGTTTGAGCACCATGATGCGGATGTCGTTTTCGACCGCTTCTTTACATCCTACTATAATTTCATAATGTACTTCTGCAGAATCGCCTTCTGTTTCAAAAGACAACTTATTCATTAGGGTTCCGATAGGGCGCAATACTAAATGCGCACATACAATTAAGAGGGTCATCACAATAGCCTCTTGCCATAGTCCTACTCCACACATGGAGCCAACTGAAGCTGAACACCAAATAGTCGCTGCTGTATTCAAACCGCGGATGCTAAATCCATCCTTCATAATCACACCGGCTCCTAGGAAACCTATTCCACTTACAACATAAGAAGCCACACGCCCCACAGCAGTCCCCCCAATTTGATACGACATCAATACAAATCCAGCTGCACCAATACAAACCAAGGTATTGGTTCTCAATCCAGCACTTTTTTGTCTTACCTGACGTTCAGCACCAATCAACGCTCCTAAAATAAAAGCAAGTAATAATCTTAAAATAAATACTGTAATTGCCATAACTTCATTTTTTAAATCCCACTCCATGTAAACAAACTTCGTTATGAACAATTGGCAGGACAGTTAACATTCTTTTCTGCGAAAGGATTCTGTGTCCATCATTTATTTTTTTGATGGGACAAAAGTAGGGGTTACACCTCATGGAGGCTATTAGAAAGCCTTTAGAAAAAAATTAGAATTCTATTAGAAAAGAAAAAGCGCCTACTGAAGAGTAAGCGCTTGCTGATTTAAAAATGAATCGTAAATGTGGTTCCTTTTCCTACTTGAGACTCCACTTGCAGTCTACCTTTATGTAGGTTGATAATTTTATTAGTCAACGGCAATCCAATGCCATTTCCTTCTTTGTAATTTTGATTCTTACCGCGATAAAAAGGAATAAAAATATGCTCTAAATCTTCGGTTGCAATTCCGATACCATGATCTATTACCTGAATAACAAGATGGTAATTTTCATATCGAACCTGGATAATACACGCCTTTTGATCCGAGAATTTACAGGCATTTTCGAGTAAATTGACCAAAGCTACTTCCAGCAAATAAGGGTTTGCATATACCATCATCCTCTCTTCACTAGTGACCGTTTCATCGATTACAAAGTTAAATTTGTAAGAAGCATTCATTTTTTGCAACTTCTGACAAGCATCCAAAATAACCTCATCCACGCGAATCGATTTAAACACAATTTCGGTGGGATCATAGCTTGCTTTGGCAAAATCCAATAAGCTATTGGATAAACGCACAATTTTTTGTGAATCGTTTAATGCGTTTTGAATGGTCTGAATGTAATATGCTTGATCGTGTTCTTTATTTAACGCCAACTCTAACTCTGCAATAATCGCTGCTAACGGAGTACGCAATTCATGGGATATATTGGAAACAAATTGCTTTTGAGAATCAAAAGAATTTTCTAGGCGATTCAGCATTTCGTTAAATGTATCTGCTAATGCCCCTAGTTCGTCTTTATTTTTTTCTGTACTGATTCGCAAGTCTAAATTAGTCGCGGTAATTTTATTGACCTCATCATTCATTTTCTTTATGGGAAGCAATACTTTTTCTGCAAAAAACAAGCCGACAAAATAGATAACCAAAAGAGAAATAACCACTAATACGACAATGGTCACAAAGAGGTTTTGCAACTTGGTATAGCCGTATTCGTCATAGGCAGTTGCAGTGACAATATAGTCCTGATTATTAAAGGAGTACTTCATTCCAATAACCTGCCAATCTTCTTGTGTATAGTGTAAACTTCCGTTGTCGATAATACTACTGATCATTTCCTTCGTTTCTTTTACCCGATCAATTTCTTCAGCATCGTGATACAACAGATGAAAATCATAATCATAAACAGCTACCTCAACCTCATTGATAATCTCGCTATTATTGAGGTAAATTTTATGTAAAGTAGCCGGTTTTACTTGAGCTTCTAAAAACAGTTTTGCCTTCGTAATCGCTTCTTTTTCAAGCTCTCCGTAAAATTCCACTTCTCTTCCCTTGGAGGAAGACCAATAAATTACGCTGGCAAAAACCAACAATATAGAGGCTACTAATAGGGTAAATAGCAGCGTAAGTCTCGTTTTAATTCTCATGGCTTTTCAAGATAAAACCCATTCCTGACTTGGTATGAATCAATTTGTTGTGTACATCAAGTTCAATCTTTTTTCTCAGATAATTGATATATACATCGATAAAATTGGTTCCAGTATCAAAATGGGTGTCCCATACTTTTTCCGAAATCTCGGCACGAGATAACACGCGTTCTGGATTTTCCATCATGTACTGCATGAGGTTAAATTCTTTAGGTGTCAGATGAATTTCTTGTCCTGCGCGTTTAAATTTTTTCTGATTCAAGTCAATTTCTAAATCGGCGTACTTTAAAATAGGGCTACTAGTTTCAGTTGCCTTTTCAAATCGCTTCAACAAGGCTCGAATGCGCACATAAAGCTCTCTTAATTCAAAAGGTTTCACCAAATAATCATCTGCTCCTGCATCAAACCCCTCCACTTTATCATCTGTTGTTCCCAATGCGGTCAGCATGATAATGGGTGTATTGGGGAGGATCTGTTTGAGTTCTTTACACAGGTCTATTCCGTTCATCTTTGGCAAAATAACATCCGTAATAATCAACTGATATTTTTTCTGTAGGGCTAATTTCTTACCCATATAGCCATCATAAGCCAAATCTACCTCAAAGTTTTGATCTTGTAAGCTGCGTTGAAGTAGTTCAGCAACGCGAATATCGTCCTCTATTACTAATATTTGACTCAAAAGATTATCCATTTAAATTAATCTGGAGCAAGATAAGTCTTTTTGCAAAAAAAGAGGTTGTTTATACAATAAAACAACCTCTAATTCCTTTGCCAATCTTTTTGTCCATCACTAGAAAAGCAACTCAGAAACGACAATTTCTGTGATATACTTTTTGTTTCGCTCCTTGTCTTCATACGAACGATTCACGAGTTTTCCTTCAATCGCTACTTCTTTTCCTTTTAACACATACTTTTCAGCAATATCCGCTAATTTGCCCCAGGCGACGACGTTGTGCCATTGCACATTTTCAATTTTTTCGCCTTTGTCGTTAAAGTAAAATTCATTGATTGCTATTGAAAAAGTAGCTCGTTTTTTCTCCGTACCAAAAATGATAATTTCTGCATCTTGTCCTGCTCGTCCTATTAATTGAACGCGGTTTCGTAGTGAACTCATAGTATGTGCTTTTTAATTAAATTACGTATTATTTTTTCAGCAAAAAACACACCAAACAAGATGGGTTACACCCATTTACCCTCTAAAATATTTACTTATTAAAAGTATTATTTGTAATTTGCAATAAAAAATTCATGGATACGACAATTAACAAGATTGAACTTCGCAACCTCCAACTTGACGATTACTTGGAGCTTAAAAATTCAATGCTTGAATCTTATACGGGGATGGAAGATCCTTATTGGGATAAAAGTGAAATAGAGAACTTACTGAGTATTTTCCCAGAGGGACAGTTAGTCGTTCTGGTGGATGACATTGTTGTAGGATCAGCACTTTCTATTATCATTGATGAGAAAAAAGCCATGGCTGCCCATAATTACGATCAAATTACGGGTTATTCCTCTTTTAGTACCCACAACCCTAAAGGAAATGTACTGTATGGAATTGACGTTTTTATTCACCCCAAATACAGGGGATTGCGTTTAGGTCGTCGATTATACGATGCGCGTAAAGAGTTATGTGAGCAACTGAATTTAAAATCCATTGTATTTGCAGGAAGAATTCCAAAGTACGCCAAATATGCGAGTGAACTAACCCCAAAACAGTATTTAGAAAAAGTTAGAGCCAAAGAAATTAACGACCCTGTGATGTCCTTTCAAATGTCGAATGACTTCCACATGGTACGCTTGATGCGCAATTATTTGGATGGAGATAAAGAATCGAAAGATTACGCTGTTTTATTGGAATGGAACAACATTTACTACGAAAAAGAAGTACAGTTAATCAACACCAAAAAAAGTGTGGTTCGCCTAGGGTTAATCCAATGGCAAATGCGTCCGTTTAACGATTTGGAAGAATTCTTTGATCAAGCTGAATTCTTTATTAACGCAGTTTCAGATTATGAAAGTGATTTTGCGATGTTTCCTGAGCTATTTACAGCACCTTTAATGGCCGCATACAATCACTTATCCGAAGCAGACTCTATTCGAGAACTAGCCCGCTATACCACCCCCATTCGCAAGCGATTCCAAGAATTTGCTATTTCGTACAACATCAATATTATCTCAGGGAGTATGCCTTATATCATTGACGGTACTCTATACAATGTTGGCTTCCTTTGTAAACGCGATGGTACCTACGAAATGTATTCCAAAATACACATTACACCAAATGAAGTACACTATTGGGGGATGCAAGGAGGTTCTGCTATTCAAACTTTTGATACAGATTGTGGAAAAATCGGTATTATCGTTTGTTATGATGTGGAATTTCCAGAACTACCGCGCTTACTTGCAGAAGAAGGTATGGAAATTTTATTCGTGCCGTTCTTAACGGATACACAAAACGGATATACCCGCGTACGCAACTGTGCTGCCGCGCGTGCCATTGAAAACGAATGTTATGTAGCTATCGCAGGATGTGTAGGAAACTTACCGAAGGTAAACAACATGGATATTCAGTTTGCTCAAGCAGCTGTTTTTACGCCTTCTGACTTTGCCTTCCCAACAAATGGGGTTAAGGCAGAGGCAACACCCAATACGGAAATGACCTTGATTGTCGATGTTAATCTCGATTTATTAAAGGAATTACACGAACACGGAAGCGTTCGTATTATGAAAGATCGTCGTTTAGACCTATACAACCTACAAAAAAAAGAATAACGCTTGTACCATACTAAAAAGCCTGAGAAAAACTCAGGCTTTTTAGTATGGTACAATTGCGTCAAAAATTAGCATATTTCAGATTTTATTCTCGCTAAAATAGGTAGATATTTGACTGGTGGTTTAGTCTGCGATTAACTATTTTCCATGGATCTAATTCACCATACCCAACTCCCAACTTTATGGAAGAATCATTAAACTATACGCGTATAGCAGAAGCAATTGAGTATATCCAAGCGAACTTTAAGCGACAACCTCGTCTAGAGGAAGTTGCAAGTGCCTTGCATTTAAGTTCTGCGCATTTTCAACGCTTATTTACAGCTTGGGCCGGAACGAGTCCGAAGAAATTTTTACAATTTACAAGTTTAGAATACGCCAAATGGCTGTTAAAAGAACAACAAGCAACTTTATTTGATACCACCTTCGAAACCGGTTTATCAAGTACGAGTCGTTTGCATGATTTGTTTATTACTCTAGAAGGAATGACACCTGCGGAGTATCAAAATGAGGGGCGGCAATTAACTATAAACTACAGCTTCGCCTCTAGTTTTTTTGGCACTATTTTGATTGCCTCAACGGCAAAAGGAATTTGTCATCTTGCCTTTGTCACAGAAGAAGTGATAGCCGTACAAGAGCTAAGAGCTAAATTTCCTCAAGCAAGCTTTCAGGCACAAACCGATCACTTACAGCTGCAAGCCTTACAAATCTTTCAACACACCCAACCCGATTTGAATCAAATCAAATTACATTTGAAAGGAACAGAATTCCAACTTAAAGTTTGGCAGAGCTTATTGACTATCCCCATGGGTGAATTGACCACGTATGGAGCAATTGCACAAGCCATAAACAATCCCAAAGCATCAAGAGCAGTAGGCACGGCTATTGGAAGCAATCCCGTTGCCTTCTTAATTCCTTGTCATCGCGTTATTCAATCCTCAGGGATCTTTGGGAATTACATGTGGGGAGCTACGCGCAAAACGGCTATAATTGGCTGGGAAGGTGCACAAGTATATGGAGAAAAAGAATTTAGTAAAGACCATGCCGATGGACTTATTTAGTATTTCCAATGATTCCTTACACAATCACCTCCCTTATCAAGGAACGGTTCATTTTTATGGCTATATCTTAACGGCTGAAGAAGCTGTTTTTTACCTAAATCATCTCCTCAACAAGATTGAATGGAAGCATGACGAAGCGATTATCTTTGGAAAAAAAATCATCACCAAGCGCAAAGTAGCCTGGTATGGTTCACAGCCATTTCCATATACCTATTCTAAGGTGACCAAACTCGCTTTACCGTGGACGCCAGAATTGTTGGAATTAAAAACGCGTATTGAAAAAGAAACAGGAGAAACTTATAATTCTTGTTTGCTCAATTTATATCACGATGGCAGTGAAGGTATGGCTTGGCATAGCGATGGTGAAAAAGATTTAAAAAAACATGGCGCAATTGCCTCTTTAAGCCTAGGTGCTACACGAAAATTTCTATTCAAACACAAATCTACCCAAGAGAAAGTAGAATTTACCTTAGCTAGTGGGCATCTACTTGTTATGAAAGACGAGACTCAAACCTTTTGGTTGCATCGGTTACCTCCAACTAAAACCGTTCACCATCCAAGAATTAATTTAACGTTCCGTACCATTGATAAATAAAAAACAGCTCCCCCCACACAGAGAGAGCTGTCCTAAACTAAAAACATACTAATTATTCTAGCATTCAATTTCTATTTTGACTACTAGAAGGTATAAACAACTGAAATATTTTCTTATAGCAAAGATGTAGGACAAACAAAAGCTGTTTTTTCAAAGGTCGTTATTGGGGCTATAGCCTGAAAACCACCTACTACATCTACTACTTTTAAAAACCCTTGCGCTCGTAGTATAGAAGCAGCAATCATACTGCGATAACCACCAGCACAATAGATAACTTGTGTTTTTTCTTTATCTAACGTGTGTATTTTTTCTTCTAGTGTGTTCAAAGAAACAAAAACCGAATCAACTAAATGCTCCGCTTGGTATTCACTTTCTTTCCTCACATCTAAGACAATCGGCTTTTCGCTTTGAACATAGGCTTCAAATTGATGTGCTTCTAAACGCGGAATCACCTGTAAGTTTCTATTTGCGTTCTTCCATGTCTCTATTCCCCCTTCTAAAAAACCAACAGTGTGATCATAACCAACGCGTGATAAGCGAATCATACTTTCTTCTTCTTTTCCAGGTTCCGTAATTAAAACTAAAGGTTGTTGGATATTCTTAATCAGCTCACCTACCCATACTGCGAAAGGACCATTCAAACCAATGTTAATGCTCGTTGGAATAAATCCTTTGGCAAAATCTTGGGGCGAACGCGTATCGAGTACCAGAATTTCATTCGTCGCCTGCATTTCATCAAACATGGCTAGCGATAATGGTTTGTATGCGCGATCGAGTACTTCATCGAGTTGTTCATATCCCCCTATATTGAGCAAGACATTTTTCGGAAAATACTGAGGAGGTGTTGCTAAACCCGTTAATAACGCTTCGACAAATTCATCTTCCGACATATCAGCACGGAGTGCATAATTGGTTTTTTTCTGATTGCCCAACGTGTCTGTTGTTTCCTTACTCATATTTTTACCACATGCGCTTCCTGCCCCGTGATTTGGATAGACAATCAAATGATCGGGTAACGGCATAATTTTATGGCGTAGCGACTGATACAAATGTCTTGCTAGTTTCTCTTGTGTTAATTCTGACTTCACCAACTGTACTAAATCTGGTCGACCAACATCACCTATAAACAACGTATCTCCTGTAATGATGGCATGAGGCTCTCCTGCTTCATCAAAAATCAAATAAGTACAACTCTCCATCGTATGTCCTGGTGTGTGTAATACTTGTATTTTAACTCCCCCTACTTCAAAGATTTGATTATCTGTTGCGATAATTGCCTCATAATTCGGAGATGCGGTAGGCCCAAATACAATAGATGCGCCTGTTTTTTGCATTAAATCCAAATGTCCACTGACAAAATCAGCGTGAAAATGCGTCTCAAAGACATACTTGATAGCTGCATGGTCTTGTGTTGCTCGATTAATATACGGTTGCACATCGCGTAAAGGATCAAAAATAGCGGCTTCACCTTGACTTGATAGATAATAAGCTGCATGTGCAATACACCCAGTATAAATTTGTTCGATTTTCATGGTACACGATTTAGTGAAGTAAAAGTACCTCATCTCAGAAGAATTTTAAATGACAATTATCATGAATACTTCAGCTATTTTTGACTTATTTTAATATTTTATTCACAATTAGAGGCAGTTGAAGTTATATATTTTTCGTAAATTAGGAAAAACTAACAATTATGAAAAACTACAAAATAGCCTCGCTTAAAAAGCTAGAAGAGCAAGGTAAAAACATGCATCGTCTGCCTTTTTCAATTCGAATTTTATTGGAAAACGTTTTGCGCAATCACGATGGTTTTGCCATTACCGATGAACATATTGACACCTTAGTCAATTGGCAACCTCAACCCACCGACAAAGACATTCCCTTTAAACCCGCTCGTGTCTTGATGCAAGATTTTACGGGTGTTCCTGGTGTGGTGGATTTAGCATCTTTACGCGCTGAGTATGTACGTCAAGGCAAAAATGGAGAAAAAATTACCCCGGCAATTCCTGTTGACTTAGTTATTGACCACTCGGTGCAAGTAGATTATTTTGGAACAGATTACGCCTATAAAGAAAACGTTACGAAAGAGTATGAACGCAACGCAGAACGCTACGAACTACTTAAATGGGCACAACAAGAATTAAAAGGCTTTACGGTTGTTCCTCCGGGAATGGGTATTTGTCACCAAGTAAACTTAGAATATCTCGCACAAGGGGTTATCAATCGCGATGGTTGGTTGTTTCCAGACACTTTAGTGGGGACTGATTCACATACGCCAATGGTCAATGGAATTGGAGTAATCGCATGGGGAGTTGGAGGAATTGAGGCGGAAGCCGCTATGCTAGGTCAACCGATTTACTTTACATGTCCAGAAGTAGTGGGTTTAAAACTAACAGGGAAAATTCCAGAGGGCGCAACTGCAACTGACATGGTTTTATCGATCACAAAAGTATTGAGAAACCAAGGAGTCGTTGGAAAATTTGTTGAGGTCTATGGTGATGCACTAGATTACCTATCTGTAACAGACCGCGCGACCATCTCTAATATGTCTCCAGAGTTTGGATGTACAGTAACCTACTTCCCAATAGACAACCAGACCTTACACTATATGCGTCAAACGAACCGAGACGAAGATCACATTCAATTGGTTGAAGAATACTGCAAAGAAAATCTTTTATGGCGTACAGGTAAAGAGGACATCACATATTCGAGTGTAGTGGAATTGGATTTAAGTACGTTAGAACCTACTGTTTCAGGACCAAAACGCCCTCAAGACAAAATTCTAGTACGCGATTTAGACAAAACCTTCTCTGCTTTATTAGAGGAAGAATACAATCGCACCTATGTATCGGTAAAAGATAGACGTGAATCCGCTTGGTTATCTGAAGGAGGGTCCGGATCGGAATATATCTTCAAACAAAACGGCACTCCAGCAAGTCAATCCACAGAAGTAGTAAAAGAAGACATGCGTGCGGTTCGCATCAAACAGAAAAACAAAGAGTATGTAATAAGTGACGGTAGCATTGTTCTTGCTGCAATTACCAGCTGTACGAATACGTCAAATCCAGAAGTAATGATTGGCGCAGGGCTAGTAGCGCGAAAAGCGATACAACGCGGACTCCGCACAAAATCATGGGTTAAAACGAGTTTGGCACCAGGTTCTAAAGTGGTGACTCATTATTTAAATCGCTCCGGATTATCGGAAGATTTAGAAGCGTTGCGTTTCCATACTGTAGGCTATGGCTGTACCTCTTGTATTGGAAACAGTGGCCCACTACCTGCTCCAATTGCAGAAGCAGTTACTCAGGGTGATTTAGTTGTGGCCTCCGTACTATCAGGAAATAGAAACTTCGAAGCAAGAGTGCATTCACAAGTTAAAATGAACTTTTTAATGTCGCCTATGCTTGTTGTTGCCTATGCGTTAGTTGGACGTGTAGACATTAACTTAATGACTGATCCGCTGGATTATGATCCAAATGGAGAACCCGTTTACTTAAGGGATATTTGGCCTACACATGAAGAAATTAGAGCTGTCATTAACGACTCACTAAAACGAGAAGATTTCAAAGCCGTTTACGATCAAATATTCGAAGGAGAAGAAAACTGGAAAAACCTTCACGCTCCTAAAGGAGCGAGTTTTGAATGGAATCCTACATCTACCTATATTCGCCATGCACCATTTTTTGAAAACCTGCCAGAAGAGCCAAAGCCACTAGCGGATATCAGTGATGCACGCGTCTTACTGTATTTAGGAGATTCTGTAACTACAGACCATATTTCACCTGCAGGTTCCTTCAATGAAGAGTCAGCAGCAGGAAAGTATCTATTATCTCAAGGGGTTAAACCTGAAGACTTCAATTCATACGGATCTAGACGTGGAAATCACGAGGTGATGATGCGAGGTACCTTTGCCAATGTTCGCATTAAAAATAAAGTGGCACAACGTGAAGGGGGATATAGTACGTATTTACCAACAAACGAGTCCCTAACTGTGTATGATACTGCAATGAAGTACAAAGAAACGGAAACACCGTTAATCGTACTAGCAGGGAAAGAATACGGAAGTGGTTCTTCACGTGATTGGGCTGCCAAAGGAGCCTATTTATTGGGAATCAAAGCGGTTATTGCAGAAAGTTTTGAGCGCATCCACCGCAGTAACTTAATCGGAATGGGAATTGCTCCTCTTCAGTTCTTACCAAATCAATCGGCAGCAAGTTTAGGGTTGACAGGAAAAGAAACGTATGCAATTACAGGATTAGCAGAAAACCTCACCCCGCATAAGATAGTAGAAGTAACAGCAACGAATGAAGCAAATCAACTGATTAAATTTCAGGCATTAGCACGATTTGATTCACTTATTGAAATTGAATATTATAAAAATGATGGAATTCTTCAATACGTATTGAGAGATTTCTTAAAACAATAAACAAAAAAGGCTGTTCGATTGAACAGCCTTTTTTTTATACAAATCCTCGTTTGATTGCTTCTTGTACTAATGTAGCTGAATCTACTGATCCAAAAGCAGCTTTCATCTTGGCAATTCTCTTTTTTATCGTTGGTGCTGACAAGGGTACATAATGTTCTAAATCAATCAACTTATGTCCTTTCGCTAGTAATAGTAAGATGGCGCGATTGTAATCGTCATACATGACCTCTTTGCTAATCATCTCTTCTAAGCATTGTTTGACTAATGGACTTTGATAATCATGCCCTTCTAACACAGTATGAACGAGATCAATCAATACCTGAGGCGTTATCTCATTTTTTCCAATAATGCAGGTAGGTCTGATGTTTTTCACGATATCGTATATCGTCAATATTTCTGTATGCCCTGTAATGGTAATCGTTTTACAAGTCGGCATTACCTTTTTCATGTAACGAATAATATCCCCTCCGTTTTCCCATGTAGAATTTTCTCCTTGAGGTAAAGAAAAATCAACCAGCGCAAATTCATAGGTTTGTTGTTCTGCGATTGCTTGATCTATTTTTTGTTTAGCATCCGTGCAATCAAAGGCTTTTTCAAAAATCCACCCCTGGGCAAATTCACCATGACTCGACAAAGCCATTCGATATCCTTCTAAAATCAAAGGATGATCATCAACTAACAAAATTCTCTTCATAAACAATCTTTACTTTAAGTCTGAATGCTTTAAAAATTCTAATATACAGGTCTTCCTCTTTTTTTGGAACGATCAAAACTTCAATCGATTTTAAATGTAAAATCAAATTCTTACCCGTCGTTGCTAATGTAATAAAAAACACCTTTCCTTGGTCATTTTATACTCGTATTTGGTCATTTTTATCCTAAAAGTATCAACCACTAAAAAAAATAAGCCAATTAGTGAACTAATTGGCTTATCAGGTATGGAATTACGTTTTTTTAGATTAATCCGTTTGCGACTAAATACTCTGCAATTTGAATCGTATTCGTTGCGGCTCCTTTTCTTAAATTATCCGCTACAACCCACATATTCAGGGTGTTCGGTTGTGTTTCATCACGGCGAATACGCCCAACAAAAACATCGTCTTTACCTTGTGCATAGATAGGCATCGGATATGTATTGGTATCTGTATTGTCTTGGACTACGATACCTGGAGTTTCATGTAAAATTCTACGGACATCTTCTATAGAAAAATCGCGTTCAAAAGCCACGTTAACTGCTTCACTATGTCCTCCAACAACGGGGATACGCACTGCAGTTGCCGTTACAAAAACTGTATCATCTGCTAATATTTTCTTGGTTTCATTTACCAACTTCATTTCTTCTTTGGTATAACCATTCTCCTCAAAAACATCACAATGAGGCAGTGCATTGCGGTGGATTGGATAAGGATAAGCTAGTTCTCCTGTTTCTCCCGCATATTCATTTTCCAATTGTTTAACTGCTTTCACACCAGTTCCTGTAATGGATTGATAGGTAGAAACTACGACGCGTTTTACGTTGTATTTTTCATGTAATGGCGCCAATGCCATTACCAATTGGATGGTCGAACAATTGGGATTCGCAATAATTTTATCATCTTTAGTCAAGCTAAAAGCATTGATTTCAGGAACCACCAATTTCGTCTTCGGATCCATTCGCCATGCTGATGAATTATCAATAACCGTTGTACCAACCGCTGCAAATTTTGGTGCCCATTCTAGTGAAATAGAGCCCCCAGCTGAAAACAATGCTATTTCTGGTTTCATCTTTACAGCTTCGGCCATTGATTGGACTACAAATTTCTTTCCCTTAAACTCTATCTCATTTCCTACGGACTTCTCAGAAGCCACCGGTATTAATTCTGTTACTGGAAAATTGCGTTCTGCTAATACTTTTAGCATAATCTCTCCTACCATTCCGGTAGCGCCTACTACTGCTACTTTCATCTTAAATAATAATAATTATCGTTGTTACATTTTACTTCACACCAATTGCATATCTCTAATTTGCAACTGGTTACTTACCTCACCTTTCCATTCATTTTCTTCAATCGAATACACTAAATCGAAAAAAGTTCGGTTTTTAATATCGTCTAAATACTTTCCAAAAGAGAAGCCGATAGCACTAAACCCTTTGTCCAGGTGTCCGCGTTGTCTGACATACATCTTCAAGTGTTCTTGATTTGCACCCAGTGCTCTTGCGTAACCGGTGTCATATACATTTTTTGTCAAGAATACAGGGCTCATATTTTCAGGACCAAATGGTTCAAACTGCTTCAAGATACGGCAAAACTTTGGTGTTAACACATCAAAGTTTAAGATGGCATCAATTTCCACTTCTGGAATTAAATCGCGTTCTTGGATGGTACTAGCGACTACCTCTTCAAATTTTGCTTTAAAGTTGAGGTAGTTCTCTTTCTTACAGGTCATTCCTGCGGCATACATATGTCCACCAAACTGAATCAGCTCATCTGAGCAGGCTTCTAAGGCAGCGTATAAATCGAAATTTTTGACTGAACGCGCTGACGCGGCTAATACATCTCCACTTGCTGTAAATACGACCGTTGGTCGGTAATACGTTTCGATTAAACGAGAAGCCACAATACCAATTACTCCTTTGTGCCAAGATTCGTGAAACACAACGGTTGCTTTGTTGTTAATCTCTCTATTTTCTGTAATTTGATTTTTAGCTTCTTCCGTAATATTTTGATCAAGTACCTTGCGTTCTTCATTAAAGGCAATAACCATTTCGGCCGTTTCTTCCGCCTCGCGCATGGAGAAATGGGTTAATAAATCTACTGCGTAATTTCCGTGTTGTATTCGCCCGGCAGCATTAATTTTCGGTGCTACTTTAAATACAATATCACTAACAGTATAGCTACTTTGTTTATATATATTTAATAGCGCCTTTATACCTGGTCTTGGATTGCTGTTTAAAACCTCCAATCCAAAATAAGCTAGAATTCGATTTTCACCTGTAATCGGCACAATATCCGCACCGATAGCAGTAACGACCAAATCGAGATAAGGCATTAAATCTTCTATTGTTTGGTTTCGGTTTACGGCTAATGCTTGTACGAGTTTAAACCCAACACCACAACCGCAGAGTTCATCATAAGGATAACTGCAGTCGCTTCGTTTAGGATCCAATACGGCTATGGCATTGGGTATTACATCACCAGGGAGGTGATGATCACCAATGACAAAATCCACTCCTTTTTGCTTCGCGTATTCCACATGCTCTACGGATTTAATTCCACAATCTAGTGCAATAATCAATTTCACTTCATTGTCCGCAGCATAGTCAATGCCTTGGTAGGACACTCCATATCCCTCTTTATAACGATCTGGAATATACCGATCTACCTGAGGATAGTACGATTGAAGATAAGAATATACCAGAGCTACAGCCGTAGTACCATCCACATCATAATCACCAAAAACTAAAATATTTTCTTTTCTCTCAATAGCCTCTTCTATTCTTCGGACTGCCTTATCCATATCTTTCATCAAATAGGGATCGTGCAACTCGTCTAAAGAAGGGCGAAAAAAACGCTTAGCTTGTTCATAGGTTGTGATACCGCGATCAACGAGTAGTTGAGCTAAGACGATATCAATTCCCAATACCTGAGCTAGATGATGAACACTTTTCTGATCTTTTACCTCTTTTAAAGTCCACCGCATTATTGTTGCTTATGGTAATGAATATTCGTTTCGACTTTCGCAAACTGCGTAAACATATGCATTACACCACAATATTTTTCTATCGATAAATCTACTGCTTTCTTTAATTTACCTTCATCGAGGTTATCGCCATAGAAGTGATAATCCACGATTACAGTATGGTAAATAGCGGGATCTTCATCTGTTAATAGTCCTTCTGTTTCGATTTTAAAATCGGCAACATCTAATCTCATTTTTTTGATTAAAGAGGCAACATCTAAGCCTGAGCATCCTGCCAATGCAGATAACATTAATGCTTTGGGTCTAAACCCTTTGTTATCTCCTCCATTTTCTGGACCGGCATCAATACGCATGGTTTCTCCACTTGGATTCGTTGATTCAAATTGCATATTCTCTAACCTAGTAGTTGTAACTTTATGTGACATATCCTTTTCTCTTTTATCAAAAATGTATTATTAATTCCTACTGCTATTGCTTTTTACCCGCAACAACGACAACTATTTCTCCTTTCGGAGGTTTTTCTTCGAAGTGCTTCAATACTTCAACTACCGTTCCACGCACGGTTTCTTCGTGTAACTTCGATAATTCTCTAGAAACTGAGATGATGCGATCTTCTCCGAAATAGGTTTGAAACTCACCCAGTGTTTTGACTAGTTTATGTGGTGAAACGTAGATAATCATGGTTCTCGTTTCTTCTGCTAATTGCAGATAGCGTGTTTGTCGTCCTTTTTTATCGGGTAAAAACCCCTCAAACACGAATTTATCATTCGGCAATCCACTGTTGACCAAAGCAGGTACAAAAGCGGTTGCTCCTGGTAAACACTCCACTTCAATTTGATTTTCGACACAGGCTCTTGTCAATAAAAAACCTGGATCAGATATGGCAGGTGTTCCTGCATCGGATATCAAGGCAAAAGTTTCTCCCGTTTGCATGCGCTTCACTAAACCTTCTACTGTTTTGTGTTCATTGTGCATGTGGTGGCTCATCATCGGTGTATTCACCTCAAAATGCTTTAACAGTTTACCGCTATTTCTCGTATCTTCTGCTAAAATATAATCTACCTCTTTCAATACCTTAATGGCACGGAAAGTCATATCTTCTAAGTTGCCAATCGGTGTTGGTACAACGTATAATTTTCCCATAATCTTATTCGAAACGCTTTTCAATTAACGCCATAAAACGCTCAGCATATTCTTCTTTTCCTTCCCAATTATTGTATTCAGGTTTAACCAAGTGCTCTACAAAGCTTCTCGCTTCATCATATGTGCTTACCGTATTCAATTGAGATAAAACGCGATTAAAATCTTCCGAACTATTAGCGAATAGATGTTTTTCAAAAGCAATACGGTCATTTAATCCAACCATAATCGTACCGCGATAGATCTCGTTAATCGATTTCTTTACAATTCGGGGTTCTCTCACGGATACCTGTTCTAAATTAAACAACATATTCTGTTGATGCTCACTAGCTTCCTCTTGATTCTCTTCTTTTTCTTCTTCTTGAATGGGTTGTTCTTCTTTTTGTTGTGCAAAGAAACTTGCTGTAGATTGGTTTTCTTCTTCTGGTGTTTTTTGATCAACTACTCGTTCAAACATACTGTCATCCACGAGAATCACATCTTCCTTTGACAAATCATCTACTCGAATAAACTCAATTTCTCCAAAGTCAAATCCTTCAAACGGATTTACTTCTCTTTGATCTGCAGTTAAAGGAGTAACTACTTCTTGTTCTTCCCTTTTTTCCTCTTGCATTTCAAAAGGTTCTTCTTGTGCTGCTGTTTCAGCGACAACCTGATCTGCTAACTCTTCTTCTAAGATTTCGGTCACATCTTCTTCTGTCCATTCTTCCTCCTCTTCCTCTAGTTCACCTTCCTCTTCTTCTAGTTCATCTTCGGCTTCCTCTTCTTCCGCAAAAGCCACGAGTTCCTCGTCCTCTTCTTGTTCAAATTCAAGCGTTGTATCTTCTTCTTGTACTTCAACAGCAATTTCTTCTTCAAGAGCTTCCTCTGTTTCTTCTTCAACTAAAATAGGGGAATCAAACTCGATGACAGTTTCTTTTTCTGCTTCTACAACAATGGGATAATCCTCTCCGATTAAATCGACTGGAATTTGAGAACGCGTATCTTCTTCTGGAGTAGGAACAACCTTCGTTTCTGCTTCATTTGCTTCTACCTGAACTACAGCGCTTAATTTTGCTACTAACTGATCTTCAGTTATGTCGTCTACAAGTCCTAACGCTAGGTTATCTTGATAAAATTTTAAAATTTGAAGCTTCTCATACAGTTCTTTGGCTTCAACATATAACTTATCCACATCAGTATCCTTCATCTGCAACACGCGATGAACGATGCTCAACAACTCTCCCTCTAAGACTTTCTTCATAACTTTTAATTTCATTAGTAAATTATACAAGCTTTTTTTGATAAATTTGTCCTTCACAAAGTAACAAAAAAACTACTGGTTTCGACCTGAAAATTACAAAATGTTTCTAGAAATTCCTGTTAATCACAAAGAACAATTTGGTTGGATCGAAGTAATCTGTGGATCCATGTTTTCTGGAAAAACAGAAGAACTGATTCGCCGATTAAAAAGAGCCCAATTTGCCAAGCAAAAAGTTGAAATTTTTAAACCTGCTGTTGACACGCGTTATCACGATGAATACGTCGTTTCTCACGATGCGAATGAGATTCGTTCTACCCCTGTTTCTACTGCCGATAGCATTCTGCTTTTAGCGAGTGGCTGTGATGTTGTGGGCATAGACGAGGCTCAATTCTTTGATGCTGAAATTGTCAACGTTTGCAATGAATTAGCCAATTCGGGTATACGTGTTATTGTCGCTGGTTTAGATATGGATTTCAAAGGAAATCCCTTCGGACCTATGCCTGCTTTAATGGCTACTGCCGAATATGTAACGAAGGTTCACGCGGTATGTACACGTACGGGTAACTTGGCTCATTATAGCTATAGAAAGGCTGCAAGTGATGCAATTGTCATGCTTGGAGAGACGGAAGAATATGAACCATTAAGTAGGGCAGCTTACTATAATGCAATGCGCGAAGCTGAAAGACTCAAAAAAGAAAAACCCAAACCCTGATTATATAGATTAAACGCTTTATGAGAAAAATATATCAAATTTATCTGGACTCTTATCGAGGATTATCCTCAGCATCTTGGATGTTAGCCATCGTCATGTTAATCAATAGAGCCGGATCGATGGTATTTCCTTTCTTAGGTGTTTACATGACAAAAGAACTGCATTTTACCGATGAGCAAACAGGCTATGTATTAGCTTGTTACGGAGTCGGATCAATGATTGGTTCAACTTTAGGCGGATGGCTGACAGATAAAATAGGCAATTATAAATTACAGTATTTGAGCTTATTGGGTAGTATTCCCATGTTTATTTTATTACCTCATTTTACCTCTGTGGTTAGTTTGGCGTTGATGATTCTCTTTCAGAGTACCATTAGTGAAATGTTTCGTCCTGCCAACTCCGTTGCGATTACCAAATATGCTAAACCAGAAAATATTACTCGTGCGTTTTCTTTGAACCGCATGGCTGTTAATTTAGGTTTTTCAATTGGTCCTGCTATGGGTGGAATGTTAGCCGCAATTTCTTATGGTCTATTGTTTTACATCAATGCTGGTGCGGCTTTCTTTGCTGCAGTCGTATTTATTTACTTTTTTAAAGGTCGCAAGGAAAATCCTAAACCAACCATGTCGGTTGAGGAAGATTCAGCTATCACTTTAAGTGCCTCCGGCACGAAGCGCCAATCGCCTTATAAAGATGGTTTATTCTTATTTTACAGTTTCTTCTGTACCTTGTATTCCATCGCTTTTTTACAGCTTTTTAGCACCTTACCCATCTTTTATGAAAAAGTAGGTGGCCTCAATGAGTTGGAAATAGGGCTCGTATTAGGCTATAGTGGTTTATTGATTTTCTTAACGGAGATGTTATTAGTACACATGGCAGAACGCCACCTTACCACACAAAAAGCCATTTTTTATGGAGCTTTGGTTGCCCCTTTTGCTTTTGTTATATTCTTACTCGATTACAGTATTGTAACTATTCTATTATCCATAACGTTCTTAAGTGTTTCGGAAATGTTGATCTTTCCTTACACCTCAACAGTAACGGCTATGCGTGCTGATGACAATAGCAAGGGATCTTATATGGGGGTGAATGGCTTAACTTTTGCGGTTGGATTTATTATTTCTCCGATCTTGGGTACTAAGCTTGTCTCCTATTTTGGTTATGATGTGCTGTGGATTGTCATGGGATCTATCTTTTTGGTTGCTGCTTTTGGATTAAATTACACCGTGGGTAAAATGGTTAAACCAAAAGTATAAAAAGACTTTTTTTTATTTCTACCCAAATAAAACGTTATCCGTTGATTACAAATACGATAAGAAATAGCGAAAAAACAACAAATGTTAAAATTTAAAATACTCCATAAATTCGAGCTTTTATGCCTTGCATTATATATAATTTGTTCTATATTTGCACTCGCATTAACAAAATAATGCAGTCCAATATAAGGCGAGGTAGCTCAGTTGGTTAGAGCGCAGGATTCATAACCCTGAGGTCACGGGTTCAACTCCCGTCTTCGCTACAAGAGAAAAAAGACTTAATCGAAAGATTAGGTCTTTTTTGCTTTCCGACAGTTTTATTTTTCTGTTTTTTTCTATTCTTTCGATAAAAAGGATCAGGAACAAAAGTTGGGGACTAAGCAAAAAGGAAAAATAATCTAAAAAGGAAAAAAGGGAGTGCGCGCTATTCAGAAACGTAGAACCCTTAACTGGGTAACTACCTTGTAAATCCTAAACCCTTCTGCTATTGTTGCACAATTCGGCTATTTCTTATTCATCCCCAATTTCTTACCCTTTTTCTAGAGCTGCGAAATAAATTTAGTGCTTCCGGGGACCACCCTTGATACACACAGACAATCCAAATAATGTTGTAAGCGTTTGTTTGCTTCACCGCCTTTCAAAGTAAACCTTTCCGATAGCTGTACTGCTTTTTGGGCCCAACTAATTGCGAGTTCTACTTTTTTTTCCATAGTCAAAAGACGAGCAAGTACATTCCCTCGACTAACTGTCAAGCTACCAGAGAGCGATCTTATAATAAGTGTATTCGTAAGGCAATCTATCTTTTTTATGATCTCTGCTTGTCTGATTCTGCAAAAAGAGGCAGGTTAATTATAATGCTAAACAAGACCCTGCTTGAAGCCCTTAAGAAAATTAAGCTAAAAAACTTACAAAGCACAACCTACAAGTTTTTAGAAAAGAAAAAAAACAAAAACACTTCCTTTTAACAAGAGGGCAACTACCATGAAAATCGAATATTCTTTGCAATTAAAAAAACGGTGTGCATTTTAGCCTTTGGAATACAATCATTCACCAAACATCACATAACCCACTATAATTTAGCTATTTGCTTTTTTAGCCCTATAAGTTTTAAGTTAATTTATGCGTAAAAATCACCCACTTTTCGCCTCATTTTCACCTAGAGGAATAGCCAGTACGTCTATACATTTGTCTCAAAGCTTCAAACAAAAAAAGAGTTTGATTTGGGCTTACTTACTATTAATAAAAAACAAAAAAACAAAAAAATGGTTAAACAATCTTACCTATTAGGAGCACTAATTGTTTTATCTCTTATGCTTAATTCTTGTGGAGGGACACAGCCGTATGCAACAGGAATTAACTCACAAACACAACGTGTAGATGCAAAATTAAAAAGAAGTGATTACACTATAATGGATCAACAATACCAAGGCGTTGTGGTTAATAAGAAAAAATACAAGAAGTATAACGTAGATCAACTCAAAGAAACTGCTTTTCTAGAAGCTGAGAAATCGGCAATAAAAGCAGGGGCAGATGGTGTTTTGAATCCTACTTATATGGTAGACCAAAAAGGTAAAAGATTTTATGTTACCGCTCGTGTTAAGGCCTATAAGTTGAAAAATGACAACGAATATCTTGACATGGAAAACAATTTAAAACACAATCCAAACAGATAATTCTATTTGATTTTTATTAAAAAAGGACGCTAAATACATAAAGTCCTAAACCTATCTTGCGTAAAAATAAAAACCTTTATAGTTTATAAAATACAGATTGGAACAGCATTAAGTTTAATTAAAACAAGTATAACAAATGATGAAAAAAATTCTAAAAATTTCGATTGTAGCTACACTATTTATGTCTATATCTTGTAGTAGTGATGATAGTAGTGGCAGTGGAAAATGCAATGAAGAAGCACTTATGAATGCTTATGAAGCAGCCTATGAAAAATATGGTAAGGATCAATCAGATGCAAACTGTTTAGCCGTTGTTAAAGTTATTAAAGAAGCACTTAACAACAAGTGTATTGACAAAGCAGAAGCTGATGAGTATGGTAATGGCTTACCTTGTTACTAGGAATCGATACTAACATGCCCATAAAAAGGCCTGTGATTTATTAAGACAACCATTGTAGCTCAATTAAACACGTACAAACGTCTTTCAAAGAAAATAAATAGCAAAATGCAGTGTACGCTATTTACGATCCATTGAAACAGTTGTTTGTATCTAAATAAAGTGTAAGAGTACAACTAAAATTTACCATATTTTGATATTGCGATTATTTATAATAATCAAAATTCAAGGAAAACCGTCATTCATTGACGGTTTTTTTGCTTTATTTAAACTCAAAAGGTTAGATCCTTAGTATACGTATTTTCTTCTATGCTAAGGATCAAAATTCACACTAATACTCATTGCTGCATTTGCTGAATAGGGACTAATTTCACTAAACGTCCAAAGTCAATAGCCTCAACGCTATTCTTTTACAAAGTCGAAGTCAATCGCCATTTCCTCATTAGAAACTACGGCTTTAAGTTTACTGTTATCTAGTCTATATGCAATATGTGTTGGAAAATCATGGGTTTCATTGGTACAAACAAAAGCGTTTTCTTTTAATTCGATCATTTTAAATGCAACGGTATCAGCAGCATCTGAAGTTTTTACGACTAAATTCCACTGTCCATCAGTTTGTATTAATCGCATGTACTCCTTACTCAGTGTATCCCCCTGAGCCAATGTATACCCAATGCCATCGTATTGATTTGCCTGCGTCTTTTCCCAAACTTCAAAAGTCGAATTCCCTTCTTTGTCATTGGTTCTTTTCCAATTGCCCAACAGCCAATCTAAGTTTGCTGTTTGTTTTACTTCTGCTTGAATTTGCGGGGCTAAGCCTTCTTGTTGCTCTTGTTTTTCATTGTTTTTACACGAAACAAGTGCAACGGTCATCAAGGAAAATATGAGGTATTTTTTCATTGGTTTCATTTTATTTTTAAGATCATCAATTAAAGGTAATCAATTCTATACAGCCATCGAATACAATGCGCTTTTTATTTTTACTTCCTAAACTTTATTTAAAAAGACAGTGTGATTGATCAAAACTAAATATATTTGCTTGATACATGATGAAATACAATCGACATATCGCCCAATTTTTGTGTCTTCTATTTGTGTTGTTCGGTGCTGAAAAAATCAACTTTTTCACCCCACAAGACTGCGAAGGCAAGCTCTCGTTTTGTCCGATTGCCAATATGTACGTATATCAATTGGGCGTTTCATCCTCTGATAATACCGCAAAGGATTCTAAGACCAAAAGCTGCAAAGCAACCAACATCAGCTGCGAAACTTTTTTCATTGCGCAAGCGTTGGAACACCCTCCAACAAAGAATCGAACGTCTTTGATCAGCAAACAGTTTTTTTATCAACCCGTCATCCATTCGAATCCATATATAACACTAGTAGATCCTCCTCCTAATGTTTGATTCCCATATACAATAAGAACTCCCAAAAAGAGTTCTTATTTTTTTTATTCATTATTAATCACAAAGGGCCGCTCTTATTGAACGGCCCTTTGTTAGAATTAAATAATGTGTTTATAGTAGCACTTCGTTTACATTTTGACAATAATAAACTCGCTTCTTCTGTTTTCCTGATGCTGTTCTTGTGAACACGGAACACCATTCTTACATGCATTGATTAATTGGCTTTCACCATACCCTCTTCCTGAGATTCTCTTTGGATCAATGCCTTGTTTAATCATCCATTGCATTGTTGATTTTGCTCTACGGTCTGATAACTTCATATTATAAGCATCATTTCCACGGCTATCAGTATGCGAACGAACGTCAATCTTGATGTTTGGATACATTTTCAATACCTCAACAACTTGTGCTAATTCTACTGCTGCATCAGATCGGATGGTTGCTTTATCGAAATCGAAATAAATCGGTTGTAATTTCAGTTTCTTGAATAAATCATCCTCTTCCGTAATCGTTTCTTGAAGGGGTTCTAATCCAATTTCCACTTGCTCTACTGCATTTAGTTCATACCCCATGGTCTGCGCAATTTCTTTGGTTTGGAATCCTTCTGCTTCTGCTTTTAAACGATATTTTTTACCACAATCTAAGTCGGTTACATTAAACTTCCCTTGATCATCTGCGTGAATACTATCCAACACCGTGTAAGTAGCATCATATACCGTGATTTTAGCATTGGCTAAAGATTCTCTTGTAGAAGCATTAAACACCCAACCAGCAATACTTTGTTTACAAATGATTTCTTTCTTCTCTTGTACGAAGTAGATGTTATCTCCTCCTGTTCCACCAGCTCGATTGGAGCTAACGAATCCCTTTTTTGTTTTAGGATCAAAGTAGTAACCAAAATCATCCGCAGGACTATTCATCGGCTCTCCAATATTTGCAACAGTTCCAAAAGATCCATCTACATTAATTTTCGCCATGAAGATGTCTAATCCACCTAATCCAAGTCTACCATCGGTTGAGAAGTAGAGCATAAAATCACTTGAAATAAACGGAAAAGTTTCGCGTCCTTCTGTGTTAATTTGCTTTCCTACATTCTCCACTTTCGCAAAGCTTCCATCTTCTAATATCGCTACACGAAACAAATCACTTTGTCCGATAGATCCACTGCGATCTGAAACAAAATACAACCATTTATCATCCGGCGTTAACGCAGGGTGTGCGTTATTTGCTTTCGCATCATTAATCGTCAATGCCACAGGCTTGCTCCAAGTCCCGTCTTCTTGTAACGTAGATTTAAACAACTGCAACAAGGCATTTTTAAAGCGATTCTGTTGTATTTCATCTTTGGTAGCACTTGCATTTTGAGTAAAGTACATCGTTTTACCATCTCTAGCGAAAACCGCTGTTGATTGGTTGATGTCCTTTCCATCTCCATTGAAGAAGGTATGGGGTTCCTCAAATGTTCCGTCCTGTTTAATTTTTGAAGCATATAAACTTGTATAGGCTTCATTGGTCCATTTGTGTACTTTATTCCCCGAAACAGCATTTGATGCTCTCGCAGAGGTATAGATCAGTTGATCTTTAAAAATAGCTGCTCCATAGTCTGAATACTCACTGTTGATTTGCAGCGCTTCTACTTCATAGCGATTTGAACGCTTCTCAATATCCGTTCTGTAATTATTCTTGTTTGCTTCAAACAATTGAGCGCGAGAATCCGTTTGTTCTAAAGCTGTAAACTTCGTCATATAGGCATCTGCTTCTTCATATAGCTGCATCGCTCGCAAGGTTTGTGCATAGCGATAGTAATATTCTGAACCGATAGATGCTTGATTCTCTTTCGCAAATTGAAATAGTTCTTCATACCATCTATTCGCCTCAGTCAGCTTGCCATTAAAATAATAAGCATCTCCTAGTTTTTGCAGCGTGTTTACACTTTTAAATCCTTTTTCGACTGCTTTTTCATATATCTCAATAGCATTGATATACTCGTACTTTTCAAATTTTTGATCTGCTTTATTTTCACGCCTTTCTTGTGCCCATCCTATTGATGTTGTCAACGCGATTGAAGATAAAACTAGTAATTTAACTAATCTCTTTTGCATAATTTATCATCTTTAGGTTAGAAGAAACGCGGCGATGTTTTTCTCGTGTATCGATTAAAGATATCGGCACGTAAGAAAAACTCATGTGATCCACTGTTGTAATGTTTCAATTTGGATGTATCTGCATCATAAGAATATCCTACGAATAGGCTTTCACTGATTTGAAATCCAACCAATCCACTAACAGCGGCATCCCAACGATACGCAACTCCTGCAGTTAATTTCTCAAAAATCAAGAAATTTGCGGTTAAGTCAATCTGTAAGGGTGCTCCTTGTACCGTTTTCATTAAGAATGCAGGTTTGAATTTTAAATCTGGATTGATATCAAATACATATCCCCCGATTAAATACAACTGCATGCGTTGTTTCATTGTTGTTACATCGTTATCATCATAACGGTGTGTTTCTAAAAAGCTAGGCACGGATACCCCTAAATACGATCGATCAGAATAAAGGTATACCCCTGCACCAATATTGGGTGTAAACTTATTGGTGATATTTTCTTGGATATTGATATCTGAAGGATCAAAAGGATGTCCTTTTGTATAATCTACATTCAAGAGATCCGCAGAAGCTTTTAATCCGAAAGCCAACTGATAGTTATAGTTCAGTTTTATTTTGTACGAGAAATCAATAGCAATATTGTTCTCATCCATAATACCAATCTTATCATTGACAAAAGAGAATCCCAATCCTACATTAGAATCATTAATAGGCGTATTCACAGAAAAACTAGCTGTTTTTGGAGCTCCATCTAATCCTACCCATTGTGTTCTATAATTTCCAAATACACTTAATACTTCTCTTGTACCAGCATACGCAGGGTTATAAACGGAAGTGTTATACATGTATTGTGCAAACTGAGGTTCTTGCTGTGCAAAACCTTGTTGAGCAACGCTTATCAATACTAAGGCTGTTCCAACTTTTTTGAGTTTGTTTAAAAAATTCATCCTTACTATTAATTCGTTTCTAAATGTAAATACCCTGCTTTCTTAATCGTTCTCGATGCGCCGTCTTTCTCTACTTCATAAACAATAACATAGTAATATGTTCCTGAAGGTAGCTTCTCACTATCATTTAAGGTCATTTTTCCTTTAGAATAGCCTGTAAAAACATTGCCATTTGAATCGTAGTTTTTCGTTTCAAACACTTTAGCTCCCCATCTGTTGAAAATTTGAACGCTATTGTTTGGAAATCTTTGGATATTATCAATAAAGAAATAATCATTCACTCCATCACCATCAGCGGTAACAATGTTATAGATTACGACATCTCCTTCTAATAACCAATCTGTTTTTACAGTTGCTAATGTAAAGTATCCCAATCCTTTTATTGTAGCTGGTGTGATGATACGATTGGTACTCATATCGACAATTCCACCTTCATCTACCCATATTTTCTTTTCCTCATCCCAACGAACAATATGTAAATCTTTTTCAGGGTTTTCAAGTACAGTAGGAGAAGTTGTACGATCATCCCAACTTAACTCGAGGATGATGTTTTTTTCTTCTTTGTTTGCCTTTCCTTTTTTGTTCCCTGTCTCGTCATAGGTCTCTTTATCTATATACCAATACTCCGTTGTATTCAAGGTTTTGATTACACCTGAAGCGTTCGATTTATCATGAAAAAAAGCATCGTCTTTGTACTTATATCTTCCTACATAAACTGTGCTGTTTTCTGGCGCAGTAATATGAGCAGGGCGATAGTATCCATGATTTCCTATAGGAAAAGTAAAAGCGTCCTTCCCTACTTTATCTACCGTTCCATTCACATGGCTTTGGTCTGATGGGTTATTCGCTTTGGCTCCTTCCATAAAAGCAAAAGAACCTTTACTCTCTTCCATCGTTACAATTCCATCTACAAACTCAACTTCTCCTTTTGTTGAAATATCATTGCTTAGGTAAAAAGCACTTTCAGCAGTTGAATTATTCAGTTCGAGGTTATTGAAACGGATCCCTTCACTTCCACCGATGAGTTGTTGTTGATTAGAAGTAAAGATTGTTTTACCTGAATTTTTCAGTTTTCCATCTTCTCTAAAATCAAATATTCCATCATTGGACAAGTTATGGTATACATACAACGTCCCGTTGTTGAATACCGAAGCTTTCTCTTTGTTTTCCATCGGGAAGAGCGTTGCCATTTCTGTATTTGGCAGAATATACAAACCACCGTAATTAACGGTTTGTCCAAACGCTAAACCTCCTGTCAAAGCCAAAGTGCCAAGCAAGATTTTGTGGTTTATCCTCATCTTCCCCTATTCTTTAACAACGAATACAATATTCATCACAGAGTATGGACTACCTGCACCAATAACTTTATAAGTCATTTTACCGTCTGCTGCAATTACAATATCCGAAAATACGGTATTGTCATAATCGGTTACATAATAATATAAATCTGTCGCCTCAGGAAAATGTGGAATGACAGCAGGAGCACCTAAGCTACTAGCCGTATTGCCTGTTAGGGTGAATTGATTCACGTATTCTTGGTACAAATCTTTATTCTTATCTCCCGGGACAGAAGTATCAAAAACAATAGAAGGCATATAGAAAAATTTCACTGCTTTATTATCTGAAGTCACCATTTGTTGCCATTTCGTTCCGTCATTATAGTAAAACCCAGGCACAACGTCATTTTGTCTTTTTGTATTGTAAACCGTCATCCCTGCTACATGCGCTTCTAATGGAGTAAAATCTATTGTCCTAACCAATTCTAATCTTGGCAATAATAGACCTTTATTTGAAGCTTCGATTTCAAGCATCGCGTTCGCATTGATTGTTGGTCTACCCCCTACTTTAGTTTGAGCGAATCCTACTGTGCTCAATACTGAAAATACGAATCCTAAATATATCTTTTTCATCTTATTGTTTTGTTTAAGTTTAAAATGATGGGGTTTATTTACTACAATAAAATCCCCATCATTTTGCTATTGATTAATTTAAATTAGGGGTGAACCGCTTCATTTGAAGTATATTCAACTACGACTTCATAACTACCTACTGGTAACATCGTATATTGGTTCCCCACACCAATATTAAATTTAATTTCTGTTCCACCTACAACGACAACATCTGTAGTATTAGACGTAACTACCTGTCCTGCTGTATTAAGAAGTTTGATTGCTAATACTTGTCTGATTTGTTTATCACCAACTAAATTTAGTGTCACAGGAGTTGCAACTGCAGAATACAATGAAATCGTTGTTGCTCCTTTACCTAAATACACTTTATATCCGTTATAAACATTTCCTGTAAATACAGTATCTCCTTCGTTCGTGATATGATCACCTAAAGTCTGTTTCACAATATCTTTGTACTTGTTAATCAAGTTGACTAAGAAAGAAGCAGGCAATTCAATTTCTTTGTTCTCTTTTGTACCATTTGTATGAGTAATCACTTGATAGAATACAGATGGTGTATCGATATCATTATCGTGATCTCCAAAATACACGTTACCTCCTTGGTTCAGTACATTCGTGATTGCATTCTTAATCTCTTCATTGTTGTTGATTGAGTTTAAGATATCTTCCGTCATATTGATGTAATCTTTTTGATTTCCCTCCGCATTATACTCATAAAAGATTTCACCTTTTTTCACATCGCCTGCCACTGGTGCTGTACGCACGTCTCCAAAAGCAGGTAATATACCATCCGCTAGAACCTCAGTACGTTTAATTTGCGTTTTCGTTTCTGCTCCCGCAACTAAATCTCTTAGGTTAATCGTTTCATATGAGCTTGTTGCCTCGTCCCAATATTGGAATACCCAAATCTTTTGACCCGCATTGGCTGGATCGTCAATCTCTCTGTACACTACATTTCCATCTGAATATTGAGAAATGTACTGTAAGTACGCTTCAACCGTTGTAAACGTTTTATCTCCCTCAGTCGTTGTGATGGTGATATTCGTTGGTGATTCTAAGATCTCTCGGATATTGTTGATTACACCACCTACTACATCTACGTGAATCGCACCCGCTGGAACAGCTGTCCAATTTGCTGGATCTATTTCTCCTCCTGCTTTGATATACGCTTCAGATAAGTAGTATTGTTTGTTGTTGTAAACCACAATTGTTGTATTGGTCTCAGCAGCCTCTACTAAACCTTTGATATCAATAGTTTTGTATGTGTTGGTTGCTTCATCCCAATATTGGAATACCCAAATTTTCTGACCCGCATTGGCTGGATCGTCAATCTCTCTGTACACTACATTTCCATCTGAATATTGAGAAATGTACTGTAAGTACGCTTCAACCGTTGTAAACGTTTTATCTCCCTCAGTCGTTGTGATGGTGATATTCGTTGGTGATTCTAAGATCTCTCGGATATTGTTGATTACACCACCTACTACATCTACGTGAATCGCACCCGCTGGAACAGCTGTCCAATTTGCTGGATTTGTCTCTCCTCCTGCTTTGATATACGCTTCAGATAAGTAGTATTGTTTGTTGTTGTAAACCACAATTGTTGTATTGGTCTCAGCAGCCTCTACTAAACCTTTGATATCAATAGTTTTGTATGTGTTGGTTGCTTCATCCCAATATTGGAATACCCAAATTTTCTGACCCGCATTGGCTGGATCGTCAATCTCTCTGTACACTACATTTCCATCTGAATATTGAGAAATGTACTGTAAGTATTCTTCTACTGTGGTAAACGTTTTATTCCCTTCTGTTGTAGTAATCGTGATATTCGTTGGTGATTCTAAGATCTCTTGGATATTGTTGATTACACCACCTACTACATCTACGTGAATCGCACCCGCTGGAACAGCTGTCCAATTTGCTGGATTTGTCTCTCCTCCTGCTTTGATATACGCCTCAGATAAATAGTATTGTTTGTTGTTGTACGAAACAATCGTAGTATTGGTCTCAGCTGCTTCAACTAAATCCTTGATGTTAATGGTTTTGTACGTATTTGTCGCTTCATCCCAATATTGGAATACCCAAATTTTCTGACCCGCATTGGCTGGATCGTCAATCTCTCTGTACACTACATTTCCATCTGAATATTGAGAAATGTACTGTAAGTATTCTTCTACTGTGGTAAACGTTTTATTCCCTTCTGTTGTAGTAATCGTGATATTCGTTGGTGATTCTAAGATCTCTTGGATATTGTTGATTACACCACCTACTACATCTACGTGAATCGCACCCGCTGGAACAGCTGTCCAATTTGCTGGATCTATTTCTCCTCCTGCTTTGATATACGCTTCAGATAAGTAGTATTGTTTGTTGTTGTACGAAACAATCGTAGTATTGGTCTCAGCTGCTTCAACTAAATCCTTGATGTTAATGGTTTTGTACGTATTGGTTGCTTCATCCCAATATTGGAATACCCAAATTTTCTGACCCGCATTGGCTGGATCGTCAATCTCTCTGTACACTACATTTCCATCTGAATATTGAGAAATGTACTGTAAGTATTCTTCTACTGTGGTAAACGTTTTATTCCCTTCTGTTGTAGTAATCGTGATATTCGTTGGTGATTCTAAGATCTCTTGGATATTGTTGATTACACCACCTACTACATCTACGTGAATCGCACCCGCTGGAACAGCTGTCCAATTTGCTGGATCTATTTCTCCTCCTGCTTTGATATACGCCTCAGATAAATAGTATTGTTTGTTGTTGTACGAAACAATCGTAGTATTGGTCTCAGCTGCTTCAACTAAATCCTTGATGTTAATGGTTTTGTACGTATTGGTTGCTTCATCCCAATATTGGAATACCCAAATTTTCTGACCCGCATTGGCTGGATCGTCAATCTCTCTATAAATTACATTGCCATTAGAGAATTGCGTAACATATTGTAAATATTCTTCTACTGTTGTAAACGTTCTATCCCCTTCTACTGTAGTAATGGTGATATTCGTTGGCGATTCTAAAATCTCCTGAATATTATTTACCACAATATCCTTCACTTTAATTGGCATTGCTCCAGGTGCATTATTTGGGATATTTGCAATTGTATTTGCTGAATCCGCTGCTAACCAGTCGATAATTGTTTGCTCTGAAAAGTAAATCATTCCGATTACTTTACCCTCTGCATTCAATACCTCTTTCATGAATGTTTTCGTTTCAAAACCATTCACCAAATCCTCAAAATTGATTTGTTGCGTTGTGTACGTTTGCGTTGTGGCATCGTAAGTTACCGTATAAAAATCTCCGTTTTTATACACTACCGTTGTATGCGTTTCTGGTGTTGTCGCATCATTTGATGGATTTGAAGGTAAGATGTAGTTGATTACCGCTTGTATATTCTTTACATCTGCTTCTAAATTGGTAATATTATCGCCTAAATTTTCAATGACTTGATCCAGCTCTGCTTTTCCAACAATTCTATTCCATTTGGAATCAACCCAGTAATAGAATCCGGTTGGAATATCAGCACCGTTACTATTATATACTAATAAACTTTCCGTTTGTGCCCCATCAATTGGATTAAATTCATTTATCGCCGTTAATGAAACGCGAGGAATTAAAATACCTTTATCTGTAGCTGTAACATCTAATTGTGTTGATGTAATAGGAGTTGGAGTTCCTATACCTACCTGAGCATTCGCAAAATATGAAGCTCCTAAAACTGCCGCTAATAATGTGATTTTTTTCATAGTGCTATATGTTTTAATTCTCTAGTATATCTTATTTAATTTTTTGTGTGACGTTCAGATTTGACTTTACTGAACAATTTTTCAATAGTAAGCGAATAGGTAATCTTCTACCTATAACACAGCCATTTCTGTACGTTTGTACATAAACAACACTGTATTTTGGACCAAAACCAGCACCTTCTGGCAATTCGTCCTGATATTCAGGTAAATGATAAGGTAATTTGAAGTTATTTAGCCCTTCTGTTGGTACAGGTGTCCCACCTGTTTCTTCGGTATAAACTTCATAAGTAGAACAGTTGTCTTCAGTATTAATGGTTAATATACCGCCTTGACATAGGTCTAAATATTCCTCATCGATATCAATGCCAACATCAATTCGAGGAGCCACTGTTACTTCGTATATCCTAGTAAGGTCTCCAAGTACTCCAACCACGTTTCCATAAGAAATTTTAACGCGATCAAAAGGTTGATTGATGTCTTTGATAATCATTTTGTACTTATTGCGATACCCCAATCCTAGTAATTTTAGATCTAGAATTTGAGCCCCATTTGTTCCATCAATCTCTGCTCCTACTTTTTGATCTCCTAAATAGCGTTGGATTGTATAGCCTTTAATTAATTCTAAACTCAAAATAGGATTTCCAGGAACCTCAGTTACGATATGTAATTTATCTCCAGGCATCGCTTGTTGTTTAAAGACTACCGTTAAACTTGCAGCATTCAACACAGCAATACCTCTAACTATTGTAGCATACGTTTCAAGATTGCCATCCACGGCATTCCATGGATTAGAAACAGAAGCGGTTGCACTTGCTGCACCTATACCTAAATCTTGCACTCCATGTAATACATCTAGTACTGCTGGATGTACATTATCTGAAACAGGTTCACAGTATTCAGGCGAAAATGCACTTACATTTTTCGTATGATACGCATGGTACACTTTAGCTATTTGAGCAACACTCAATAAAGATCCTTGAGAAACACGAACCCCTTTATACTTTTTAGGTCCATTTTTATCAGAAGGAACAAATGTATATTCAATCACATTATCCGCTGCTAATAAATCTAATAAACCACCTTGAACTGATTTTAATGTTCCGATGGTATTACCATCAGCATCTAATCCTAAGACAGAAATACCTCCAGCTAACATCAATCCACTATATTGTTTTCCTAGCTTAATGGTTACAGGAGTACCTGCGGCAACTTCTTCTTCAAAGTAGATATTTTGCCATACCGTACCAATTCCCAAAAGTCCAATACCCGTTGTTAACGTAGAATAAGTTGTTGGGTCTCCATCGATAGTATAATCTGTACCACTAACACCTCCTGTAATGATAGATCCCCAACTTGATGAACCTCTTGCATACACTCTTTCTATCATAGGTGGACATAAGCTATCATCATATACTGTTATCATTACATTTTCATAGGCTTCACACCCATTATTTGAGGTTGCCACTACAGTTAACGTATAGACCCCAGGAGCATCAAATGTTATTGAAGTTCCAGCAAATTCTACAGCATGATGATTATACCATTTTACTGTCCCTGTTCCTCCTACTATAGAAGCAGTTGGCAGGATTACATTTACTGTATTTTGATTTCTTGGAATTGTTACATTAATACGTTGACTACCAGAGAAAGCAATCTCCGGTGCAGCAAGTTGAGTCACAACAAAAGGATCTGATTCAACTGAAACTGCTACTCCTTTTGTATAAACAACCGTATAACTACCTGGATAGTTCGTTTTTAACGTTTTTTCCTTTCCGTAATTCGGATTTGTCGACCCGGCCATTGTTGCATCAATCGCCTCTCCATCAACATACCATTGGTAGGTATCTGCCTCAGCAGGACCTTTATTCGAATCTAAAGTAAACTCCGTATCTGGACATACCGCATTCGCTTGATCTGAAGTGATAATCGCCTTAGGTAATGCCGTACTGTGCACGACTCCGATGATTGTTCCAGGGTTCTTTGTTAAATCTGCTGCTATAGGATTGGTATTATCCACTGGAGGGTAGGAAGGATATGAAATAATGCTTCCCGCCTCTTTCGTAAAAGCAGTATTCTTGATTTGCAATATTCCCTCTAATGTAGGATTCACATCCACGGTGAAAACAAATCGTTGCTCATTCCCTGGTGTCATCGTACCGGAGAAATCGTAGAGTACCTTTTGACCATCATCAGACAATCTTCCTTGCAACGCAGAATAGAATGAAGTACCAATAGGTAATCGATCTGAAACTGTAAAGTTATTAATCGTCGTTGCACCAACATTTTTCACGTGAATCGTATATTCGATTTTCTCACCTCCTGATACAGTATTAGTAGAAGCAGAACCATTTACTTTGTATGATTTCCACGATACTAAATTTTGATTCGATCCAAATGGGCTACAAAGTCTTTCAACTTTATAAATTTCAAGAGCTGAAAGCACGCCAACATTAGCCAAACTTTTTAATCCAATGCTAATGCGATCATATTGACCATTGGGTTTAAATGGAATATCAACTAGAGATGCCGAACTTAATAAACCTGCAATCTCAGTTCCTTCAATTAGACCATTATTCCAATCCAGTTGATCTACAAACGTATCTCCTTTGTATGCTTTAATTTCTAATTTTTCCAACAAAGGAACAGTAATAGCGCCTGTACCCGTTTTCAATCGGATATTGACAACATCATTCACTTCCGAAAGCGAGTTAAAGTAAAACCATTGTTTTACACTTCCTCCAACATTAATAGTTCCCAAACTCATTTGTGAACCATGTGTAGAATTATCATCAATCGCTCGTTCTGGATAAGTTACTCCTCCATTGCTTAAATCCGTTACATCTAAACTAATTCCATCATATTCGTAAGAAGTCACAAAAGGTGCAACACAAGCTTCTGTTGAAGTTTCATAACACATGCCATATACATTCATTGTATTCGGCGCAGCGGTTGCCCCAATAATTGATTTAGAAACATCCGTAATGCGAACGGATTTATACGCTTGTGTTGGTGTAATAGCTAAATAAGTACGTCCTAATTTATCCATTACGACTCTTATTTTTCCATCACTATAAGAAGAAGTTAAGACTTGACTTCCTTTCTCTAGAATTGGATTTCTATTGGCGTCTTTTACTGTCACTTTAAAATAGTGATTCCCTAGTAAAAGACCATCTAACAGTCCTGTAACCAAATTTCCTAAACTTCCTCCTACTAATTGTTTCAGCAAAGATCCTTCAAAATCAATGCGAACATAAGAAGTCGTATGAGCAGGTACTACAGCAGTGTATTCCAATTCTACAAAACCTTCCTTCTCACCTATTCCCAATAAAATACCTGATCCTGATTGCAAGGTTGCATAAGAATCGAAGTTATCATCAAATAGGTTATTGATATCATTGGCATTACTTGCGTCCAATAATTGAGTGGCACAAACTGGCGCTGTAAAAGGAGAAACCGTACTTGTTTCAGGACAAGTTGCTCCGACGCGTTTCACGTCATATAAACGAATGGTTGGTGTTGCTAAATTTACCCCTACAACAGATTGCACTTGAACTTCAACGCGGTCAAACGGCAAGGTTGTTGCATATGTAAAAGTTTGAATCCCTCCTGATTTGAATAAATTCAACAAATTGAGGTTGTTAATCAGCCCTTGTTGAAGGGTGAAGGATTCTCTTTGTGTATTACCTAAAAAGGTTACTATTTTATATCCACCTAATAATTCTCCAGATAATAAACTCGGTGAATTTGCTTGTAAACGCACTTTTAGTTGATCTCCAGATTGAGAAGGTTTATTGAAATAAATCAATTGACGTACCGTTGCTCCTACAGCTAGTAATCCATTGTTAATTTCAGCATATTCAGAGGAGTTACCACTAATCGCATAATACGGATTTTTCACTCCTGCTTGGCTAAAATTAGTTATACTAGCGGATATACCTGTCTGGGTAAAAGAAGTAAATTGCGGGGCAAAACACGGATCTGTTCCGATTTCACGACACATATTATACACTTTCAAGGTACGAACAGCATCGGCAGCAAGAACACCACTTATGCTATTGGTAATCTTAATACTTTTATAAGGTTGATCTGGGGTAACGGCAAGATAATATCGACCGATTTTATCTTGTACGATTGTCATTTTCCCACTTGTAGTACTGAAACCTACATTACTATTGCCCTTTAAGATTGCTGTTGAGCTTGTATTATTATACACCTCTACCTCAAAATGGTGACTTCCTAATAACAATCCTGCTGCACCTTCAAGTAACGTACCTAGAGTACCTCCCACAAGCTTACTTATCACCTCGTCTTCCATATCAATGCGGATATAGGAAGTTGTATTAGCAGCAACCAGATCTGGATAAGACATGTGAATCATACCCGAAGCATATTCCCCTACTAACAAAGTTCCTGCTTTCGCATACAATGTTGCATACGTTTCGTTGTTGTTATCTAAAACATTGGTTGCAAAATCTGTATTTTGAAATTCAACTAATGAAGTAGCACAACTTGCCGTTTCAAAAGGCACTTGTGTTGGTTCTGGATCCCTATAATTCGAATTAACGCATGTAGTTCCATCATAACGGTGGACGTCATAAATCCGCAATCCACCACTAGCTAGACCAATATTTACTGCGGTATTCATACGAACCTCTACTTTATCAAACGTTTTACCAGGAGCAAAGGTTAAAGTAACGGGTTCATTATTATGCAAAAGTCCTGCAATATCTACCCCATTTAATAATCCCCCACTTAAGGGTCTTAGATATACAAGTTCATCATTGTCATAGAGTCGCACTTCAATACTAGAAAGCAAATTAAGATCTAATACTCCTGTATTACTTCCTAGTTTGATATTGACTGTTCCATTATTTGGTGATTTTGTTGGAAAATAAAACAATTGAGAGAAATAACTTCCTACGTTAAGATCTACTAGACCTCCTAATTTCAAAACTGAATAAGTATCTAAATTATTATCAATAGACGCTCCCAGATTTGTATTTCCCATAGTTCCTAACAGAGACAAAGAAAGTCCAGCTCCATCAAAAGAAGTCCCGATTGGTTTTCCACAAGTAGAACTAGAAGGGACATAGGTAAAAGCACTAAAAACATCAAGTTTTTTTATTACACCTAAACCAGCAGCTGATCCTACACTGTTTTTAATATACAAACGATCATAAGCAGCATTTGGTGTAATAGCCACATATTTTGCACCATCTAGTCCTTCAACAATCTTTATTTTACCTACATTAGGAGCTAAACTAGTTGTACTTGATGCTTTTAAAACAGTAGAAGTTTGATTTTTTGCTTCTACAATAAATTCTTGTTGTCCAATTAAAACAAGTCTAAGTACATTGGTTAAAAGACCGCCCAACGAACCTCCTAATAGAGCATCAAGAATTTCACCCTCTGGTTTAATTCTCAAATAACTCGTTTGATTAGCAGGTAAAAGCGAAGGAAATTTAAGTTCCAATTCACTAGAATAAGCCCCTAAACCAATAGCCACTCCAGGTGAGGCATTCATGCGAGCATAATTTGCATCATCAACTAATGCTGCAGTAGGATTATTTACGTGATTAGCAGTATTAGTTACCTCATTAACCATTATTTTCGTTTGTCCATATCCTTGGACCAATGGTACTAAGAGTACCAGAAAAATTAACACCCTCGTCCAGAGGGAGAAAGTAATTTTCTCTTCCATGTGTTGTCTATTAAACATATTATTATCTGATTTTAATGTGTAAGGTGTATATGTATAGCACAACAACAATATGCATGATACGCATATGTGTCATAAATAGAAGATCTACTAAAAAAATATAAAGGATGGGTTCCAATACAACAGTGTGTTGGAACAAGAAAATATACGGAAATGCTACACTGTACGTGTACAGTGCAAGCATTCCTTTTGTCACAAATACATTTAAATTTACTCAGCCCAAGTCAACTTAAATCTATCCTTTTTTTATTTGTTTTTTTTTCGATCAATCCTGCGTAGTTTTCAAGCATCCCACTTAAAATATCTACAGAAATACAATTTCTTTTCTTCTTATAGCTCTTTTTCTTTTTTTAACTTTTTTCTGGATTTTCACTTTCTTCACTTAGCCCAAGCAAATTATTAGAAAACCACTGAAATGTTCTTTATTCTTATATATACTTATATTTTTTCCTCCTTTTTTTAGCTTTTCCTCTATTTTAGTAGTAAAAGGTATAAATATATCTTCATGATTTTATGCGTTATCATATAAAATCAATACAAAAATAAACAATTATATACAAATAATAAACTATTTATAAAAATTTATTCACAATATATCAACTTAAAAAATTAACATATTCACACCTGTTTATTGATATCGAAAGAATGATTAACCCAATAAAAGTTAATATACAAACAAATAAATGCTTAAATAGTTAATTAACAGTCATTAAACTATTTTACATTAATCATGTTGAGAAGAGTCAAAAAATCGCATTTTTCGAAGTAGCTCTAAAAAGACATCCATCAGTATAGAAAGAGTCTTTTTGCCCTATGAATGAAGGCAAAATTTAGCGATAAAACGGTGGCAATATAGTGCATTTTAACTTTTAAAAAACACCCTCAGCACAGATTTTTACAAGTGATTAGCATTTTAAAAAAAAATCATTTAGTTAAAAAAAAAATGTCTTACCCCCATTAACGCAAGGTGTATTTACCGTCCTTTTTTTACCTTAAAACTAACGTCAAATAAGTTAAATTTGGTTTCATTTTACAAAATCTTTTTATGTGAATTTTTTCTTAATCCTTTTCATATGATATCATGTTACTTCTAAAACCGATCCGATTCGTATAAACATTTTCCTGCTTTCTCAAGAATGCTTACATTTGGCTAAAGACTATTTTTATGGAACAAAATGCCTATATAAAAACTGCAATCACAGATAAGATTGCAACGATTACCTTTTATAGCGCCGCAAGTAATTCATTTCCAAGTTTTTTATTGGACGAATTAACTACAGCGATTACCCAGTTAAACACAAAAACAGAAGTAACAACGGTAATTCTTCAAAGTGAAGGAACAGGCGCTTTCTGCGCTGGTGCCTCTTTTGATGAGTTATTAGCTATTCAAGATAAAGTGACAGGAAAAAAATTCTTCTCGGGATTTGCCAATGTCATCAATGCCATTCGCAAAAGTCCTAAAATCTTCATTGGTCGCATTCACGGAAAAACAGTTGGCGGAGGTGTAGGTTTAGCTGCTTCTTGCGACTATTGTTTTGCCACAGCACAAGCTTCAATTAAATTATCCGAATTAGCAATTGGCATTGGTCCCTTTGTTATTGAACCCGCTGTTTCAAGAAAGATTGGTAAAACGGCTTTTACTTCCATGTCTCTTATGGCCCACGAATGGAAAACAGCCTCTTGGGCTCATCAACAGGGACTATACGACGAAGTGTATGATTCTATCGAACGAATGGACCTAGAAGTAACAAGTTTTGCAAAAAAAATAAGTAGTTATAACCCCGAAGCCCTAAGTGAAATGAAAAAAATATTTTGGGAGGGAACTGCGCATTGGGATGTATTATTAGCAGAAAGAGCCGAGATATCAGGTCGATTAGTGCTTTCTGACTTTACCGTACGTGCGTTAAATGCGTTTAAAAACAAATAGCTGAAGATATAAGGATAAACACGATTTTTGTTAAAGTCGTGTTTATTTTTTGAATATCTTTAGAAAAAAAATGCAAATCAGAAACCTATCATTCCTTTGTATCTTTTCTTTTCTTTGGATAACTAATACACTATTGGCCCAAAGTAAAAGAACATCCCCTGATCCTGCACCTTTCCAACATATGACCGTTGCAGCAGGACTATCTACCTTAGGAGGTAATCTAGAATTGGCTACACCTCTTTCTCCCCATTTTTCGTTAAAAGCGGGAATTAGCACCTATAAATACCATACAAGAAGGCGACAATTCAACTTAAGTGATCCCCATGGTGCGTTACACATGGCCTTTGGTCAAAATGTTGCATATAGCACACGCGCAGAAATAACGAATGTTCACGGAAATATAGTGGTCGATTATTACCCATTCCCAGATGGATTGCTCTACTTCAGTGGAGGTTTTTACTTTGGAAAGACCAAGTTACTAGCTAGGGGAACGATTGTTAATAGAAATGGGAGTCCCGCCCAACTACAACCCCCTTTTATATGGCCTGAACTCATATTCAACGGAAAGAAATTAGACATTATTAATGGAAGATTAGATGCTGATTTAACTTTAGGAAATACCATTAAACCCTACTTAGGTATTGGACTAGGCCGCGCCATTCCCAAAAAACGCTTTGGCGTAAAATTAGAACTTGGTGTTATGTATGCTGGCGATTACACAATCACACAAAATAATAGCCGAGGAGGCACTACGCTTTTAAGAGAAAATAACTTTGAAAAAGTAAATGCTGAAATTGATTGGTTCAAATATTACCCTATGGCTAAGTTTCAAGTTCAATATCGCCTATTCTAAAAACGACTCGAAGACAAAACCTCAAGAAAGAAGGGACTACCCAACTAGATTTTTCACTACCTTTGTCAAAATTTTTGGTTATGTCTAAAATTAGAATTACAAAACAATTCACATTCGAAACAGGTCATGCATTATATGGATATGATGGTAAATGTCGCAATGTACACGGACACAGTTATAAATTAGCTGTTACAGTAATTGGTACTCCCATTACCGATTCAACTAATGTAAAATTTGGGATGGTAATTGATTTCAGTGATCTAAAGAAAATAGTAAAAGAAGAAATTGTAGATCTTTTTGATCATGCTACTGTCTTCAATAAAAACACTCCTCACGTCGAATTAGCGCAAGAACTAAAAGATCGTGGACATCACGTTATCTTAGTCGATTATCAACCGACAAGCGAAAATATGGTTATTGATTTTGCCAACAAGATCAAAAATCGCCTTCCTGAAAATTTAGCCTTGTATTCATTGCGTTTACAGGAAACGGACTCATCTTATGCTGAGTGGTTCCAATCCGATAATTTATAAGTCTGGTGAATTTTACAATCGATACAACAAAAGGTGTTTATTTTGCCTCTGATCAACATTTCGGAGCACCAACCCGTGAAAAAAGTTTACCGCGCGAAAAGTTTTTCCTAGACTGGCTCAATGAAAAAGAAGAAGACATGGGAGCGCTATTCATTTTAGGGGATCTTTTTGATTTCTGGTTTGAGTATAAAACGGTTGTTCCCAAAGGATTTGTTCGCGTTCTAGGAAAATTAGCACAACTCAAGGATAAAGGGATTCCTATCTACTTTTTTGTTGGCAATCACGATTTATGGATGAATGACTACTTCCAAACCGAATTGGGAATTCCTGTTTTTCATCAACCGCAACTATTCACAATCAATGGCAAACGCTTTTTTATCGGACATGGTGATGGTCTAGGTCCTGGAGATTTAGGTTATAAACGAATGAAAAAAGTATTTACCAACAAATGCTCTAAGTGGTTATTTAATTGGTTGCATCCCGATATAGGTGTTCGTTTAGCTCAATACTTATCTGTAAAAAACAAATTGATTTCTGGTGATGAAGATGTGCGTTTTTTAGGAGAAGACAACGAATGGTTGGTCTTATACGCTAAGCGTAAATTAGAACAACAACACTATGATTACTTTGTCTTTGGGCATCGTCATCTCCCCATGGTGATTGACTTGAATAATCAATCGAAATACATCAATCTCGGCGATTGGATTACTTATTTTACTTATGGTTACTTTGATGGGGAATTCCATCTGGAAAAATATAAAAAGCCTCAATATTGAGGCTTTTCTGTTTTTTATATATGGGTAAAGTGCTCCACTTATCGCATCCTATGACTATTTAAAAGGGTTTGTCCAAAATCCAAGGACTATGTGAAAAGTAGTTCCATGGCACACTAGCTAAATCGACTTTTTCATCAATAAAACGACTGTAATCACGGCCATTAATAGCCACCCAACTATCGGCATAAACGGCTACATCCACGCCTTTATCGGCATATTCTTTCTTGATGTATTGTGCCATTTGCCAAACGACATCCGAAGTATTCATTCTCGCTTCTTGTTTACGACTCAAAACACCTTCCGTATTATAAAAAATACGTTCTTTTGTTTTTTTATCTTCCACTATAAAAGTGGTATACCCTCCTCGAGAACGCAACATCATCCGCCAACTTAAGCGATGGGCTTCATCAGTCCATAAAATATCTCCTTCAATAAAGTGCTGTCTTAAAGGTAGAGCAAATTGAAAAAACATAAACACAGCCAAGAATCCTACTACGGGCTTACTCAATCGTGGAGTGGCAAAATTTTCCTTTTGTTCAAATACAGGTTTCTTCTTCAAGAAAATACGTCTTATTTGATCTGTTGGATAAAAGAAAAGCGCAAACGTCAATGCAAAATAAGGGAAGATTCCGATGTGTAAGGTTACGGAATTGAATAGATGAAAAATAACAGAAGCAATTAAAGCCAATGTTCTTGTGCGTTTCCACAATAGAGCAGGAACAATCAATCCGTCAAAGATAATACCAAGATAGGCAATGACTAGATAGAACTCTTTTTGGGTAAAAATTTCTTTAAAGTATTCTGGAATATTTGCCGATTGATACATGATTTCCGTAAATGTACCATCCAACCAATCCGGATAGAATTTTGCAATCGTCCCATAGATGTACAATACACTCACTTGGAAGATAAAAATCCAATTGAAATACCGCGGCATAGCCAATTCTTCTTTCACGCGATTTGCTTTTACATCTAAGGATTGATAAGAGGCTGCGGGTAAAAAACACATATAGACACAAATAATCATCAACAAATAATAGTGATTATTATAGGATGTTTTTTGTAAAAAATAAGTTCCTGCCCATAATAAGGTCAGTAAAGGCATGCTCCATTTATAGCGATAACCCAACATTACGGCCAAAGAAGCCAGTCCCATCACAAAGAAATACACATACATTTGGGGTCCCACAAGAACTTGCAAAAAGTCCATGTAAATGTGGGAAAAGGTAAACTTTACATCTACTAAATTCATTCTCACCCATCCTGTGGCAATAGCGCCAAAGGATTCACAGGCAAATAAAAAACCGAAAAATATTCGAAATATAATTAAAGGGGCGTTATCAACGGGTTGCAGGGCTTTTTTCCACATGGCGATTAAAATAAGCTCTTGTTGCTTGTTCGTCCTTCGTTAATTGATCGACAAGCTCTTCAAGCGAGTTAAATTTTTGTTCATCTCTAATGCGATCCAAGATACGAACTTTTAACGTTTTATTATATAAATCACCAGACCAATCTAGAAAGTTTACTTCTATTGTATGAGGGTGATTTACGAACGTTGGGTTAATTCCAATACTCATCATTCCCTTTACCAACTCTCCCTCTATTTCTGACTCTACAACGTAAATTCCATTCTGCGGAATCATTTTATAAGATTCAGAAATTTCAAAATTTGCCGTTGGAAAGCCCAATGTACGACCTAATTTTTTACCGTGAATCACTTCACCTGAAAAGTGATACTCATGTCCTAAAAACTCATTGGCAAGAGCGATATTACCTGCTTCTAAAGCAGTTCTAATTTTCGTTGAACTAATGGAGACATGGTCAATTTCTTGTGCAGATATTTCTTCGACTTCAAAACCATAAAAAGCGCCAAAACGCTTTAAATCATGAATATCTGCCGTTCTGTTTTTACCAAAACGATGGTCGTAACCTATAATAATCTTAGAGATATTAAATGTCTCGACTAAAACTTGTTTCACAAACGCTTCAGCAGATAAATCCGCAAAGTCCAAATCGAACTTTTGTACCACTAGATTGTCCAACCCAAGATTTGCAAGTAGTTCTCGTTTTTCTTCTAATGTGTTTAACAAACGAATTCCGTGATCTTGTTTCAATACCATACGCGGATGTGGAAAGAAGGTTAACACCAAACTCTCAGCATCTAATTCTTTGGCGGCATCCACTAGCTTCTTTATAATCATCTGATGTCCAATATGAACACCATCAAAGGTTCCTAGTGTTGCAACAACTTTTTTATCTGTTTTAAATTCGCCAATGGAAGAAAATATTTTCACGATGATAACTTTAGTCTTTTATGGGGATTTTACTTAGTTTTGCCCCGTTTTCTAAATAAAAATTCAAGCAGTAAAAATACTTCATTTTTTACAAATCACATGAATTATTACACAATAATACGCCTAATCTAAAGTAATTAACATGCCTCGTTTATTTAAAACCACTTTGGTTTTCCTTTTGTGGATTGCCCCACTACTCCTCTTTTCTCAAGTTAAAATCATGACTTGGAATCTAAAGAATGTTGGAAGTAGTAAAACAGAAGCAAATATCAGTTATATCGCACAGATCATTAAACAAGCTGATGTAATTGCGATCCAAGAAGTAGTAACAAATCCCAGTGGTGCACAAACCATTTTAGCCCTACACGAAGAACTCAATCGAAAAAGTGGTGCGAAATGGGAGTATGCATTAAGTGATCCAACAATAAGTTCTCCCTATCGATCAGAGCGCTATGCTTTTTTATGGAAGTCTAATAAATTGAAATTGAAAAAAAGAGCATTTTTAGAACCAACCTATCAGGAAGAGATTGAGCGAGAGCCTTATATGGCAACATTTCAGCACAAAGATTTCCAATTTACCTTAGTTAACTTACATGCTTTACCCAAAAAACATCAGCCCGAAAAAGAAATCAAGTATTTGAAATTTTTACCTGCTCAATATGAAAATAGCAACCTCATTTTTTTAGGTGATTTCAACACACCCGAATCTCATTCTGTTTTTAATCCCTTAAAGAAACAAGGGTATCTCCCCGCTTTTACCAAGCAAAAAACCTCGTTGCGTCAAAAGTGCATAGACGGCGACTGTTTGGCTAGTGAATATGACAATATCTTTTTACAGCCGGAATTATTTACCATCAAATCTGCCAAAGCTATCTTGTTCTTTGAGGATTTTGAATCTATAAAAGAGGCAAACAAAATTTCCGATCACATTCCTTTACTCCTAGAGATAGAATAAAAAAAGGATTTCAGTTATGAAATCCTTTCTAAACAATTAAAATATAATAAAAACATCTATTACCTTCTATTCATGTAAATCATTACATAGTATAACAGAGTACCCAAAGAGGAAAGAGCAGCTACCACATAGGTTCTTGCGGCCCATTTTAAGGCATCTTTAGATCCAACCAATTCTTGTTGTGTTACAATATTTTTTGCCTCTAACCACTTTAATGCTCGATTACTAGCATCGTATTCAACGGGTAGGGTCACAAAAGAAAATATGGTCGTTAAAGCGAAGAGTACAATTCCCAACAGCAATAGTTGTGGAAATGTTTTCAATAGCAGCACGCCCCCAATCAACACAAAAGGCATAAAGCGAGAGGATACTTCTAACACAGGTACCATTCTCGAACGCATAGTTAACCACGAATAGGCTTGTGCATGTTGAACAGCGTGACCTACTTCGTGTGCAGCAACAGCTGCGGCTGCGGCGTTGCGCTGATTATATACAGCCTCACTTAGATTTACCGTTTTATCCACGGGATTATAGTGGTCAGTTAATCTACCAGGAGTAGAAATTACGCGTACATCGCGAATACCGTGGTCAAATAGCATCTTTTGTGCAATTTCGGCACCACTCATCCCGTTTTGTAAATGAACCTCAGAATACTTCTTAAACTTTGCTTGTAAACGATTCCCCACGTACCAACTGGCACCCATCATGGCAATCATAAAAACCCATATCATCATAGATATAACAATTAATGTTCCTTTATACTACATCAAATGACGCGCCAAATCTAAAATACAGTCATTTTGTCATAAAAAAAGAGAGACGGGTAAGGTCTCTCTTTTTAAATCTTATATGAATAAGCCTTATTTAAGCTTTTTCTTTACTTCTACTTCTTGGAATGCTTCAATTGTATCGTATTCTTTGATATCGTTGTAGTTTCTAATTTGGATACCACAATCATATCCTTTCGATACTTCTTTCACATCATCTTTGAAACGTCTAAGTGCTGTAAGCTCTCCGGTGTAGATTACTACTCCTTCGCGAATTAAGCGGATCCTAGAGTTACGGAAGATTTTTCCATCAAGAACCATACATCCAGCAATCGTACCCACTTTTGAAATTTTGAATAACTCTCTAATTTCAGCAGTACCCGTAACTTCTTCTTTCAACTCTGGAGATAACATACCTTCCATTGCATCTTTCAAGTCGTCAATTGCGTCATAGATAATCGAGTAGTTTCTGATATCAATTTCTTCTTTATCTGCTAACACCTTGGCAGAAGCCATTGGACGAACGTTAAATCCGATGATAATTGCATCCGATGCAGAAGCTAACAATACGTCAGATTCTGTAATTGCACCTACTCCTTTGTGGATGATATTGATTTGAATTTCTTCTGTAGACAATTTCGAGAATGAATCCGAAAGCGCTTCAACAGATCCGTCCACGTCTCCTTTTAAGATGATGTTCAATTCTTTGAAATCTCCTAAAGCGATACGACGTCCAATCTCAGCAAGGGTAATATGTCTTTGTGCACGAACTGACTGCTCGCGTAACAATTGTGTACGTTTTGCGGCAATTTGCTTCGCTTCTTTTTCTTCTTCGAATACGTTGAATTTATCTCCAGCTCCTGGTGCACCGTCTAATCCTAATACAGAGATTGGTCTAGATGGTCCAGCTTCTTGTACCGCATTTCCACGTTCGTCGTGCATTGCACGAACCTTACCGTGGTTACATCCTGCTAATAGGTAATCTCCTACTTTTAATGTTCCTCCTTGTACTAATACTGTAGATACATATCCACGTCCTTTATCTAAATATGCTTCAACAACTGTACCTGATGCTAATTTATCTGGATTTGCTTTTAGTTCAAGCATTTCTGCTTCAAGTAAAACTTTCTCCAATAATTCTTTCATCCCGATCCCTTGTTTTGCAGAAATATCTTGTGATTGGTAAGTACCTCCCCACTCTTCAACCAATAAGTTCATCGAAGCTAATTTTTCCTTAATCTTCTCAGGATTAGCTGTCGGCTTATCCACTTTATTGATTGCAAAAATAATAGGTACTCCAGCTGCTTGGGCGTGACTGATTGCCTCTTTTGTTTGTGGCATGATGTCATCATCCGCAGCAATTACGATAATTACGATATCGGTTACTTGAGCTCCACGTGCACGCATTGCAGTAAACGCCTCGTGACCTGGTGTATCTAAGAATGTGATTTGTTGTCCGCTTTCTAACGTAACTCCATACGCACCGATATGCTGTGTAATACCTCCAGACTCTCCTGCAATTACGTTTGCTTTACGCACATAATCCAGCAATGAGGTCTTACCGTGATCCACGTGTCCCATTACAGTAACAATTGGCGCACGAGATTTCAAATCTTCTGGTCTATCTGGAGCTTCTTCAATAGCCTCCTCAATTGAAGCGGTAGTGAAATCTACTTCAAATCCAAATTCATCAGCAACAATAGTCAAGGTTTCAGCATCCAAACGTTGATTCATCGTAACCATGATTCCCAATGACATACACGTTCCGATTACTTTTGTAATAGGCACATCCATCATAGTAGCAATCTCACCTACGGTAACGAATTCCGTTACTTTCAACACTTTGTTTCCTGCCTCTAAAGCTCTTTGTTCCTCATCTGATTTCTTACGGTGAACATCACGTTTATCTCTACGATATTTTGCGGCTTTAGATCTATTTCCTTTACCTTGTAAACGCTCAAGCGTTTCTTTAATTTGATTTTTAACTTCTTCCTCTGTAGGCTCTGCTTTTACGACAGGCGTATTTCTTCGGTTGTTGTTATTATTCTTATTGAACTTGCTGTTTCCTCCGGGTCTGTTCGCATTGTTTCCGCCGGGTCTATTTGCATTGTTCCCACCTGGTCGGTTCGCATTAGCACCACCTGGTTTATTACCGCCTGCTGCATTGTTTTGATTAGCACCAGCACCTTCTGCATTGGCAGGTTTTGCAATACGCTTTCTTTTATTTCGTCCAGCAACGTTGCCTTTTTTATCGTCTTTCTTCTCCTCCTTCTTCTTCTTAGGCTTGTCAAACTGTGATAAATCGATCGTTTGCCCTGTAAAAGTAGTCCCTGAAAGCTTTTGATAATTTGTTTTGATGATTTCTTCACCTGACTTCGCATCAACACTATCGCCCTCAACTACTTTGGTTTCTTCGTTTGCTATTTTAGCAGACTCCTTATGTTGTTTTTCTTCCACAGGTTTGTCTTTTACTTTTGATTCTTTATTCGCTACTTTCTTCGCTTCTACTTTCTTTGTCGTATTTTTTGCTGAATCAGTTTTTGAATCGACATCAACCTGAGCAATAGGAGCAGCTTCTACTTTCTCCACTACTTTTTCTTGTGCACCGCTTTCTTTCGCAACTGGTTCTTTACTCTTTACAGGCTCAGCTTTCTTTTCTTCTTTCTCAACCACTTTTTCAGATACAGCTGAAGAAGATTCTAAAGTTTTTTTAGGTTCAAGATCAATTTGCCCTACAGTTTTAATAGCAACTTGCTCTTCTGCTTTGGCTCTAATAATCTCTTGTTCTTTCTTGATACGAGCTTGTTCTTCTTGTTTTCTCTTTTCTTCTAATTCGCGTTCACGCTCTACTTTAAGCGCTTCCTTTTCTTTTCTTTTCTCTTCACTCACTTCAATTGAAGCTTCCTTTTTCCCTCTATCAGCAGAAAATTGTTTATTCAGAACAGTAAATTCTTCTTGTGAAATCTTTGCATTTGGCGTTGCATCAATTTCATACCCTTTGCCTTTCAAAAAGTCCACGGCTCTATCCAGAGAAATATTTAATTCCCTTAAAACTTTATTTATTCTTATTGCTCTTTCTTCAGACATATTATCTTTTTAGTGTATTATTTGTGTTGTGTTGTTAATAGATGTGTTAGTCTAATCCTCAAACTCTTCCTTCAGAATACGGAAGACATCCTGAATTGTCTCTTCTTCTAAATCCGTGCGTTTGATTAATTCTTCAACACTTAAGTTCAACACGCTTTTTGCTGTATCTAATCCAATCTTAGCAAACTCTTCAATTACCCATGAATCAATTTCATCGCTGAATTCTCTTAATTCAACATCGTCATCCTCTGGGTTCAATTCGCGCATCACATCGATATCAAATCCTGTTAACATTCCTGCTAACTTAATGTTTTGCCCTCCTTTTCCAATTGCTCTAGAAACTTCTTCTGTATCTAGATATACGTTTGCCTTCTTGGTTTCTTCGTCAAATACAACCTTATTTACTTTCGCAGGTGCTAATGCACGTTTAATAAACAAGTCTGTATTGGTTGTGTAGTGAATTACGTCGATATTTTCGTTTCCAAGTTCTCTTACGATTCCATGGATACGCGACCCTTTCATTCCAACACAAGCTCCTACAGGATCAATTCTATCATCTGATCCTTCCACTGCAATCTTTGCTTTCTCACCTGGAATTCGAACCACCCTCTTCACTTGGATTTTATCCTCGCCAATTTCAGGAATTTCTTGTTCTAACAAACGCTCTAGGAATCGGTTCGATGTTCTAGACATGATAATTTGAGGTTTTGCTCCTTTCAATTCAACAGCCTCAATAATTCCTTTTACTGTATCTCCTTTTCTGAAAAAGTCAGAAGGAATTTGTTTTTCTTTTGGCAAAACAATTTCATTTCCTTCATCATCCATCAAAATTACAACTTTTGGGCGAATATGATGTACTTCCGCAGCGTAAATCTCTCCGATTACCTCTTTAAATTGCTTATATAACGTAGCATTGTCATGCTCTGTCACTTTTGAGTTCAAATATTGACGTAAAGCTAATACCGCTCTTCTTCCAATATCTTCTAACTTCACTTCTTCTGAAACTTCTTCACCAACTTCAAAATCCGATTCTATCTTTCTAGCTTCACTTAATGAAATCTCATATTTATCATCTTCAACTTCACCATCGTTTACAACGACTCTACTTCTAAAAACCTGGAAATCTCCTTTATCAGGGTTAATAATGATATCGAAGTTATCGTCATCACCATATTTCTTTTTCAATGCATTTCTGAATACATCTTCTAAGATGGCCATTAACGTAACTCGATCAATGTATTTTAACTCTTGAAATTCTGAGAACGATTCTACTAAACCACTATTCTCCATCTGATATTTTTTTAAAATGAAATTATTATACTAGCTTCTTTTATCTTGTCGAATGGTATAACAGCTTCTTTTTCAACTGTAACCTTTCCTTTTCCAACAGCTTTTGCTTCACGCGCCTTCCACTGTAATACGATTGATGATTCTCCGACTTCCGCTATTGTCGCTTCGTACTTTTCTTGGTTTGAAGTGACTAATTTCACCTTTCTTCCGATATTTTTTTTGTACTGACGCAACAATTTCAACGGTGATGTAGCACCCGCAGAGGCAACTTCTAGAGCAAAATCGTGTTCTTCTCTATCTAAATTGTGCTCTATGGCTCTACTTACATCAATGCAGTCTTGCAAATTAACCCCGTTATCTCCATCTAACGTCACCATGATTTTATTATCTGGAGAAATTGTCATTTCAATCAAAAACAACTCTTGCTTCTCAGCTAAAGCTGCATCTAACAACTCTTGTACTTTGTTTTTAAATGTCATATGCTATAAAAAGAGGGGACTATTATGTCCCCTCATTATTTAACTTCTTTAATAAATAACGGTGCAAATATACTATTTTTTTTGTACTAATAAAAACTTTTGTGTATTGATAATTATATGCTTAAATTTAGAACACTAAAAAAACATGTTAAATACTTAATCCACTTTTACACTTAATTATGAAAAAAATACTAATACCAACGGATTTTTCACAACAGGCACATAACGCAATCAAAGCAGGTGTAAATTTTGCGAAGAAACACAACGCTGAAATCATTTTACTACACATCCTAGATTTACCACAAGAAGCAAGTGATGGTGTTAGTAAAGGAACCCCAGCCCCAGAAGTGATGTTCTTTAAAAATGCGGCTGAACAAAAGCTACAGCAAATCGCACTAGATACTTTATTCGAAGGGCTAACGGTTTCTACAAGCTTAATCTTAGACCGTACTTCTCAAGGTGTAACTAAATCGGCTATCCACAACGAAGTAGATCTAATCGTAATGGGGTCTCACGGAGCAAGTGGAATGAAAGAATACTTTGTAGGTTCTAATACGCAGAAAGTCGTACGCACATCTCCTGTTCCTGTTTTTGTTGTAAAAGGAGAATTTGAAGACAACTGCATTAAGGATATTGTTTTTGCTTCTGACTTTACAAGTGAAATGAAAGATTCATTTAAAAGCACACTTGCTTTAAACAAAGTAGTTGGCGCTGATTTACACCTACTCATGGTCAACACACCCAACAGCTTCAAGCCAACACATGTTGCAGAAGAAACACTCGAAACATTCTTAGCGGATATTACAGATAAAGAATTTGATTTAAGCATCTACAATGACATTAACGTAGAAAAAGGAATCTTAAACTACTGTAAAAAATTAGATGCAGATTTAATTGCCATTGCTACACATGGTCGCACAGGATTAGCTCACTTCTTCAACGGAAGTATTAGCGAAGACCTAGTAAACCACTCTCCAATCTCTGTATTGACATTCAAAATCGACTAAATTTTGATTAGCGAGAAGCAATCGGAGCACAGCGGAGATTCATCGCTTACCAAAGCCGAATTTTAACTCAGTGAGAGAAATAAAGAGATGAGTAAATACATCTACAAAAAAAAAAGGTTCGATCTTAGTTTATAAGATCGAACCTTTTTGTTTGTAGTAGTCGGTGAGGTTTGTTCCTCCTAAGGTTTGCGCCTTGTATCGAACTTCACAAAAAACCACCTACACTCCGTACTCCTCTCCAAAATAAAAAATGCCTTAGAGCATTTTTTATTTTAATATTTCAATGTGACTTTCTGACACAGTCTTTATTGGTATATAATTCTTTTTTCCATCAACTAACAGACACAAGTAAATATTGTCAATCGAAATAACATACCCCTTCAATCCATTAATTGCGACATATTGCCCTACTTCTAGGTTTTTTCTCGCATAGAAAGAGTACAACAATTTCGTTACAACATCTTTAGCACCTAATCCTAAAGACAAAGCAACCGTCAATAAAATTGCACCGATAACGATCGAAATATTACTCGTAATAATCGAAGTATCAATACTCATTTGATTTAACGTTGTGATCACCACAAAAATCAAAATCAAATAGAACAAAATATTTCCGATCATACGCGCACCGACAAAATCAACAGCCTTCAACACCTCTACGATTACTTTCTTAATCCACGAAGCAAAGTAAAGGCCTCCGATAAAAATAAGCAATGCCACAAAAAGCTTAGGCACAAACATCATCAAATTGCCAATTTCACGCGAAACGATTTCCAGGCCAAACAACTCTGCCCCAATCAATACCATTAAAAAAACAAGGAAAACCTTAACGAAAAAAAGCAAGATAGCATCGACCTTCACTCTAATCTTGATTTTATTCAAAAACTCATTGTCGTCTAGCCCCTCTTGGATTTTCTCTAGGCGAACAAGTTTAAACATCTTTTTAAGGATATAAGAAAAAAGCTTAAGCATTAACCAGCACAACAGCACATAACCCGCAATGAGCAGAAAACCAAAAACGCCTTTTACAAGTGAATTCACCACATCGTTAATCATCTCACCCGGATACTCAAAACTATACAACTTCTCCATCATGATCTTCTTTTTTAATTCTTTCTATTATTTTCTTTTCTTTCTCTTTATCAACATCTCCTATAAATGACTCCACTACTTTGGGCACTTGTACCGTATAAAGTTCAGATACATCTAAGGAAAGCTTAATAAAATTCAAATTGTCAATCACCCGATCTTTCAGATAGTCCGGCAATTTCTCGTCTTGCAGTATTTTCTTAAAAGGATTCTCCATTATGACAACGAATTATATAATTCCACAATTTTCTTTTTAGCCCTGTGTAATCGCATTTTAACAGCACTTTCTCCTAATTCAAGTAGTTGTGCTATTTCTTTGATCGACTTATCATCTTGATATTTCATCAATAAAACGATTTTATCTTCCGGGTCAATTAAGCCTAGTGCTTCTTGAAGTTTTCCAACCGTTAAGGAAAAGATTTCTTCGTCCGTCACTTCCTCGTCTGCAGTAGAAACATACATTGCTTCTTCCTGTAATTCCACATTATCTCGTTGCCGCTTTAAAATAGACTTTGAATAATTAACGCAATGATTATACGTAAACGAATAAAGCCAAGTAGAAAACTTTGATTCCCCTCTAAAAGACTTCAAATTAAGGTATAATTTCACGAAAACATCTTGCGTCAAATCTTCTGCAGCATCCCGGGACTCAGCGAACCCCAGACATTTTTGATACACCTTTTGACCATATCGATCATAGAGTATACCAAACAAACTTGTATTTCCATTATGAACGATAAATTGCACCAATTCTTCATCCGTCATCGAAACAAAGTTTTGACTTTGCACATTCATTTTCATATTACTTTTTTACAATTCAAATGTAAGAGATAGAAACAATTACATCTAAATTTTAACAAAAAGTTCTTAAACACTTCTAATCTGTAGTAATTTTTCCACATACTTTCCGATGACGTCAAATTCTAAATTAACCAGTTGTCCCAATTGATAATGCTTAAAAACAGTATGTTCTCTTGTATAAGGAATAATGGCAACACTAAAGGTGTTAATTCCTGAATCTACAACCGTTAAACTAGTTCCATCAACAGTTATTGAGCCTTTAGCAATCGTTGTATGTTTCACTTTTGAATCATATTCAAATCCATAATAGGTACTTCCCTGAGCATCTTGTATTGACACACAGCGACCAACAGTATCCACGTGTCCTTGTACAATATGTCCGTCAAGACGGGCATTAGCAAGCATACCGCGCTCTATATTGATTTCCTGTCCTATTTCCCACTGCCCTAAAGTCGTAACATCAAGCGTTTCTTTGATTGCCGTTACAGTAAAAGTTTCGCTTCCAATTGCCACAACGGTTAAACATATTCCATTGTGCAAAACACTCTGATCTATCTTCAGTTCATCAACGAATGAACACGACACAGTTAGGTGCAAATTTTCTTTTTCTCGTACAATATTTTTAACAATTGCAATTTCTTCAACAATTCCTGTAAACATTACTCCATTTATTTTATTAAATTTGTTTTCAAAATTACTAATAATTTATACGAAACTATGAGCCATAAAGAAGAAAATGTTAGGGTAGGTATATCAATAGGCGATTTAAACGGTATTGGGCCCGAAGTTATCCTTAAATGTTTCGAAGACAACAGAATGCTTGAGCTTTGTACTCCGGTGATTTTCGGTAACTCAAAGCCTTTATCTTATATCAAAAAAAACATCAATAGCAATGTAAATTTTCAAGGTATTGACAGTTTAGATCAAATGATTACAGGAAAACTCAACGTGTTAAACCTGTGGAAAGAGAACGTGAACATCAACTTTGGCGAGAACGACCCCGTAGTAGGCAGTTACGCAATCAAGTCATTTATTGCAGCAACAGAAGCATTAAAGAACGACGAAATTGATATTTTAGTTACCGCACCGATCAACAAATACAATACACAATCAGAGGAGTTTAAACACCCGGGGCACACCAATTACTTAAACGAACAGTTAGAAGGCAATGCCCTCATGCTTTTGGTGAGCGACGATTTAAAGGTAGGTTTATTGACCGACCATTTACCTTTGAAAGACATAGCCCAAGCCATCACACCACAACGCATTGAAGAAAAGGTGAAAACAATTCGCGAGGCATTGATGAACGATTTCAACATTTTCAATCCACGCATTGCCGTTTTAGGACTGAACCCCCATGCTGGAGATGATGGAATTATTGGAACAGAAGAACAAGAAATCATAAAACCAACGATAACAAAATTAGCAGAAGAAGGCATACTCGTATCTGGTCCATTCCCAGCAGATGGTTTTTTTGGATCACAACTTTACAACAGCTTTGACGCAGTCATCGCGTGTTATCACGATCAGGGATTAGCCCCCTTCAAAGCACTATCCTTCAGTAAAGGTGTGAATTACACCGCAGGTCTAAACAAAATTAGGACCTCACCTGACCACGGAACAGCTTATGATATAGCAGGTAAAAACCTAGCGGATCCCACTTCTTTTCGCGAGGCGTTGTACTTAGCCCTTGATGTTTTCAGAAACAGAAATAGAAACATCGAAGCCAAGAGCAACCCACTAATGCCTCAAGAAAAAGAAAATAGTACAAAAAAATTTGATAATTAGCTTGTAATAATAATAATTTTTTATCTTTGCACGCTCAAATCATGTATTTGATGAATACCGAAAAAACATATTCGATATCCTTTATAGGATTGAAAAATGGAGAACATACTTTTGAATATCAAATAAATAGTGATTTTTTTAAAAATTACAATTACGATGATTTCAACAGCATAGAAGCAAATATTAGCGTTCTTTTAAATAAAAAAGCTACCCATTTAGAGGTAAACTTTAAGGCAGAAGGAGTTGCAAACGTTCCTTGTGATGTCACAAATGAAGATTTCAATCTTCCAATTGAACATGAATTTAACCTCATTGTCAAATTTGGAGAAGAATTTAACGACGATCACGATGAAGTATTAGTTATTCCAATGAATGAATACGAGATTAATTTATCTCAGTACATATACGAATTAATTGTATTGTCCATTCCCGTCAAACGAGTAAGCCCTGAAGCAGCAGAAGACGAAGACTTCGATGAAGAAGAATTCGATTTTTTATTTGAGGACGAAGATGAAGACAATGAAATGGAAGATTCGCAAGAAGACGATACGGAAAGCGATTCAGACAAGGAAGATATAGACCCAAGATGGGAAAAATTAAAAAAACTATTAACGGATAAATAATATAGTAAAATGGCACATCCTAAGAGAAAGACCTCGAAAACAAGAAGAGATAAAAGAAGAACGCACTACAAAGCTGTAGCTCCAACTATCGCTACTTGTCCTGTTACTGGTGAAGCTCACTTATTCCACAGAGCTTACTGGCACGAAGGAAAACTTTACTACAGAGGACAAGTTGTAATAGACAAAACCACAGCAGTAGAAGCATAAGCTTTTCAAAACACAATAAACTCTCACAATGTGTGAGAGTTTTTTTTTGCCGAAATTTACTGAGAGAGCGAGTTTTAAGACTTAAAAAGGCTCTAGTTCGTTTTTTTTTCGTAATTTTCGCTTCTTTTTGGAATGTTTTTATAAAGTAAAGCAATACCATATGACAAAAATACATGCAGCCATTACTGCTGTTGGTTGTTATTTGCCTGAGACAAAGTTAACCAACGCGGATTTAGAGAAAATGGTTGAAACTAACGATGAGTGGATAACCTCTCGAACAGGAATCAAAGAACGTCGCATTCTTAAAGAACCTGGACAAGGTGCTTCGTATATGGCTATAAAAGCTGCGGAGAACTTAATTCAAAAATCAGGAGTAGATCCCAAAGAAATAGACTTAGTCCTATTATCAACTGCTACCCCAGATATGCCTGTAGCTATCACAGGAGTTTACGTAGCCTCACAAATTGGTGCTACGAACGCTTTTGCCTTTGACCTACAAGCTGCTTGTTCGAGCTTCTTGTATGGAATGTCTGTTGCTTCTGCTTATATCGAATCTGGTAAATACAAAAAAGTACTGCTAATCGGGGCAGACAAAATGTCTTCTATTATCGATTACACCGACCGCGCAACATGCATCATTTTTGGAGATGCTGCCGGAGCAGTTTTATTTGAACCCAATACAGATGGTTACGGAGTTATAGATGAATATCTAAGAAGCGACGGAATCGGAAGAGAATACTTAAAAATTGACGCTGGTGGGTCTATTTTACCAGCAAATGCTGAAACAGTTGCCAACAGACAACACTATGTGTTCCAAGATGGAAAAACTGTTTTCAAATACGCCGTATCGAACATGGCTGATGTGAGTGAAAAAATCATGCAACGCAACAATTTAACGCACAATGACGTAAATTGGCTGGCGGCACATCAAGCAAACAAACGCATTATCGATGCTACTGCTCACCGCATGGGAGTAGATGATTCTAAAGTTCTAATGAACATCGAGCGATACGGAAACACAACCTCTGCTACTTTACCCTTATTATTATGTGATTACGAAAGCCAATTGAAAAAAGGTGACAATATTATCTTTGCTACCTTTGGCGGTGGATTCACGTGGGGATCGATATATTTAAAGTGGGCTTACAATAGTTAATTAATTTAGGAAAAACAACTAACCAATACAGTAGTATGGACATTAAAGAAATTCAAAACCTAATCAAATTCGTAGCGAAATCAGGAGCTACAGAAGTAAAATTAGAAATGGATGATTTTAAAATCACCATCAAAACAACAGAAACAGGAAGCACTGAAACAACGTATATCCAACAAGTTCCAGTAGCACAATCAATGCCACAAGCACCCGTAGCTACAGCAGCTGCAGCACCTGTTGCAACTGAAGCTGCAGCAGCAGCTCCAGCAGGAGAAGAGGCTAAATACATCACTGTAAAATCTCCAATCATCGGAACATTCTACAGAAAACCAGCACCAGACAAAGCTCCTTTCGCAGAAGTAGGAACCGTAATCAAACCTGGAGATGTAGTTTGTGTTATTGAAGCAATGAAATTATTCAACGAAATTGAATCTGAAGTATCAGGTAAAATCGTAAAAATCTTAGTTGATGATTCGTCACCTGTTGAGTTTGATCAGCCTTTATTCTTAGTTGACCCATCTTAAGAAATTAAACAATCCTTCCCTGCTTGCGGAGAAGAAAAGTACAATTAGAATTTAAAATTTCAGAAGATGTTTAAAAAAATATTAGTAGCTAATAGAGGTGAAATTGCTTTACGCATCATTAGAACGTGTAAAGAAATGGGAATTAAAACTGTAGCTGTGTATTCAACTGCAGATGCAGACAGCCTTCACGTACGCTTCGCTGACGAGGCTGTGTGTATTGGACCTGCTCCCTCAAACCTATCGTATTTAAAAATTTCCAACATTATCGCTGCAGCTGAAATCACAAATGCTGATGCGATTCATCCTGGATATGGTTTCTTAGCTGAAAATGCGAAGTTTTCTAAGATCTGTCAAGAGCACGGTGTTAAATTTATCGGTGCTTCTCCTGAGATGATTGAAAAAATGGGAGACAAAGCGACAGCGAAAGAAACAATGAAGTTAGCTGGAGTACCTACGGTTCCAGGTTCTGATGGGTTATTAGACTCATTAGAACACGCAAAAAAAACAGCCAAAGAAATTGGTTACCCTGTCATGATGAAAGCAACTGCTGGAGGTGGTGGTAAAGGGATGCGTGAAATCTTCAAAGAAGAAGAAATCGAAAAAGCTTGGGAAAGTGCTCGTCAAGAGGCTGCTGCTGCCTTTGGAAACGACGGTATGTACATGGAGAAACTAATCGTTGACCCGCGTCACATCGAAATCCAAGTAGTAGGAGATTCTTATGGAAAAGCATGTCACTTATCTGAAAGAGACTGTTCCATCCAAAGACGTCACCAAAAACTTACGGAAGAAACTCCTTCTCCATTCATGACTGATGAATTGAGAGACAGAATGGGATTAGCCGCTGTAAAAGCCGCTGAATTCATCAAATATGAAGGAGCAGGAACGATTGAGTTCTTAGTGGACAAAGATCGCAACTTCTACTTCATGGAAATGAATACGCGTATCCAAGTAGAACACCCAATCACAGAACAAGTAATTGATTACGATTTAATTCGCGAACAAATCTTAGTGGCTGCAGGTGTGCCTATCTCGGGTAAAAACTATACGCCTAAATTACACTCGATCGAATGTCGTATCAACGCTGAAGATCCTTTCAACGACTTCAGACCTTCTCCAGGAAGAATTACTACGTTGCATGCGCCAGGAGGACATGGAGTGCGTTTAGACACTCACGTGTATTCTGGATACTCTATTCCGCCAAACTACGATTCAATGATTGCCAAGTTGATCACAACCGCTCAAACAAGAGAAGAAGCAATCAACAAAATGAAACGTGCGTTAGACGAGTTTGTAATCGAAGGAATCAAAACAACTATTCCGTTCCACAGACAATTGATGGATGATCCAAATTACAGAGCAGGAAATTATACTACTGCTTTTATGGAATCATTCAAGATGAAACCTTTAGAAGAAGAATAGTAATTCATCTATAATACAAAAAAGGCCACCTGTTATTAGGTGGCCTTTTTTAGTTTATATTTACTTAAATATTTTTGTTTATTCTTTTTAATTGAGCTATTTTTAATAATTAACAATCAAAAAACAAAAATCATGAAGTACCACTACTTATTTTAACAGTATTTTTATTCTTATTTTCTTATCAAGCTCAAGTTCCAGATAGACCAGGTATTCCAACTGTCATATACACTTGGGTAGAGAAAGGGCCAGATTTAGTAAAAAGAGTAATCATCAAATGTGATGGAAACACAAAATACAATTGCTTTGATTTAGTCACTGAAGAAGATCGTCCACTTCAGAAATGGGAAAAACTTCCGTTTGACCAATCTTACAGTGACGAGCCCGTAAAACTTGAATACATCCAAGAAGGAATCAAATTTGAAGAAGCTGGTGCACTAAAACGTTTCAAAGGTGAATCTGTTGGAAAAGCATCTTCTTACACAATTGAAATGACAGTGAAAAAACAGTCCTTTTCTCTTACATTGACAACAAATAAATAAAAACAATTTTTCTTTGTTGCCATACAACCCTCTCTATTTATGAAGAAATTATTTTTTTATCTTTTTATTTTTCTAGGACTAACACAAGTTCAAGGTCAAAACTATGCTGCCATTGATCAATTTATTAAAAATAATATCCCCCTGTTAGATTACACCGAACAAGGAGAATTTGAGCAATTAAATTTCCTTTTATCCATTGATGATTGCGACAAATGCATTCCGCAATTACATAGTTACCTCTCTCAAATAGATTCAGTCCCACCCTTTACCATTAACGTCATTACAAACAACCTAGCATTCGCTAAAAAAACCTTAGGTACTACTCCGTTAAAATACCATTTATATTTAAATAAAGAAATATTTACAACTCATTTAAATGGCAGTTCAGGTCTATTTTACAAAGATATGAGCTACTCCATTTATAGTAAAGAAAAAGATATTAGAGCCAAAATAAAAAATGCCAAAGAAAGAATTCTCCATTTTAAACATTTTACTAAACGTAAAAATATCTTTTTAGCACAAGATGAACTAATGTCCGAAGCCCCTTATATCAACGTAAACCTTTTACCCAACAATCGTCTTTTTCTCTACGACTACAAATTAAACACGGGATTACTACTCCATCTACAAGCCACAAATGATTCGATATACAGTACACACAACAAATACTACAGTCCGAATATACAAAAGCTTAAAAAGCTCTACGATTTACCATTTAGTGGTCACAATCTTTTGTCTTTAGAAGACACACAAAAGCAATCCATCCTCAATCATATAGAATTGATTAACGTGTATTCCTTAAATTACTGGGATAACACCTACTATATTGTTTTTGGGGTTACTAGAATGATGAAAAACGAAGACACAAATAACTTCTCCTATTATCCAGAATATTTTATAGCCACAAAACAAGACGCTCAAGAAGAGATCGAAAACTTACTAGACCCCTCCTCTTATAGCCATTATTATAAAGTTGATCAATTACAATACAAAGATTTGACAGGCACCATCATTCTTCACATCACTGATAAACCTTATTTTAAAAGTAAGGATAAACTAACTTGGCGCGCTAGAATACAACCTGAAGGAGAAAGAAAGATGAATTACCTAGGCTTAGCCACAGTAGAATTGAAAAACGACGCCGTACATATCATAGCCCTAGATGAAGAATTTGAAGAATTCACCGATAATAATACACTCTTTACATTTCAAAACAAAAACTACAATTTGACAAAAAACATGAACGATGCTAGTACAAGTGAAATTTTTGAATTAAAAGAGTTCAAGCAAGGCTATACAGATTGTTTTCTTGAACGACTTATAGTCAAATAAAAACACAAAAAAATAAAAAACTAAGAGATTAAACCCTGTAAATTTTCAAAAAAACACAAGCTAGAATATTTTTTAATAAAAAATTCAAATTCAATCTGTTTAGACACTAAAAAAACTATATATTTGGTGTTCTAATATTTTTATTTTTACAAAATGCACACAGGCGTAATTAAATTCTTCAACGAAGACAAAGGATTTGGTTTCATTACTAATGAAGCTACTAAACAAGACATCTTTGTTCACATCACAGGTTTAAACACAAAGAATGTAGAACAAGGTAACCGCGTTTCTTATGACGAGGAACAAGGGAAAAAGGGGCTTATTGCCACTAATGTACAAGTGATAGAAGATTAAGAAAATATATATAATTTTCCGTTACAACGAAGCTATCTAACTCGCGTTAGGTAGCTTTTTTTTATTCTTATAATTACTATTTATAATTAATCTAAATACATATTGAGGCATATTAAAGAATTAGCAGAAGACCAAGAGTTCCAAAGCTTTGTAAAGACGATCTAGGGCTCTATATTTGTATGTTGTATCTAATATAAAACTTGTACTTATGCAATCAAGTCAACTCGATTTTATACCAATTTTAATGCAAATCGCACTAGCTGCGGGATTTGTATCCATGACGATATGGGTTTCAGGGAAACTAGGACCTAGAAAAAAATCAAAAATCAAAGACAGTACTTGGGAATGTGGAATCGAATCGCTCGGAAACGCGCGTATTCCTTTTAACGTAAAGTATTTCTTAGTTGCGATTCTCTTTGTTTTATTTGATGTGGAAGTAGTATTCCTTTATCCTTGGGCGATGAACTTTCAAGAATTGGGATGGGACGGATTAGCTAAAATGGGAATTTTCTTATTCTTGTTGTTAGTTGGACTTTTATATGAATTTAAAAAGAAGGGTCTCGAATGGGATTAAAATACTAGGAAGATGAGCGATAAAAAATATAAAACAGTAGAGGCTCCTGAAGGTTATGTGGGAGAAGGCTTTTTTGCTACAAAATTGAGTGAAGTTGTTGGTTTGGCTCGTTCAAACTCGATGTGGCCTTTGCCTTTCGCAACTTCGTGTTGTGGAATTGAGTTTATGGCTACCATGGCCGCAACGTATGATATTGCGCGTTTTGGATCGGAACGTATGAGTTTCTCTCCTAGACAAGCGGATATGTTGATGGTGATGGGTACAATTTCAAAAAAAATGGCTCCGATTTTACGCCAGGTATACGAACAGATGGCTGAACCGAAATGGGTAATCGCCGTTGGTGCTTGTGCTTCTTCTGGAGGTATTTTTGACACTTATTCTGTACTACAAGGAATTGATAAAGTAATCCCTGTAGACGTTTATGTTCCTGGTTGTCCTCCTAGACCTGAACAGATTCTTGATGGCGTGATGAGATTGCATGAGATCGTCAAAGCAGAATCGGTTTATAGACGTGGTACAAAAGAATACGACGAATTATTAAAATCGTATAACATAGAAAGTAAATAGTTATGGCATTAGATAATCAAACCATTCAGAAAACTTTAATCGACCAATTCGGTTTGTCGGTGAAAGAATTTCACGAACAACACGACTTACTTGTTTTTGAAGTCGCGCCTGATACCCTTCACGCAGTTGTTCAGTTTTTGAAAGAAAATGACCAGATGAATTTCAACTTTCTAACGGATGTTTGCGGGGTGCACTACCCTGATTCTGAAGAAAATCGCCAGTTTGCCGTGGTTTACCACATGCACAATTGGATGGATAACGTGAGAATTCGCTTCAAAGCGTACCTAAACGGCAAAAATCCAGTGGTTGATTCTGTTGTTGATTTATTCAAATCAGCCAACTGGCAAGAAAGGGAAACCTATGATTTCTATGGAATTAAATTCAAAAATCATCCGCAATTGAAACGTATTTTAAATATGGATGAGATGGAATCTTTCCCGCTGCGCAAAGAATTTCCAATGGAAGATGAAGGAAGAACAGATAAAGACGATCGATTCTTTGGTAGAACGATTCACAATTGTTAATAACTGATTAAGAATCACGAGTATGTCAGATTTATTATTACCACCAGAACAGCGATACGCGAAGCTTATCGAGGAGAAGTTTAAAGAAGATGGTACCGAGTTACAAATCTTAAACTTAGGTCCTACGCACCCAGCAACGCATGGTATCTTTCAGAATATTATCTTATTAGATGGTGAAAAGGTTTTAGATGGAGAAGGCACCATTGGATACATCCACCGTGCTTTTGAAAAGATTGCCGAAAACCGTCCTTTCTACCAAATTAACGTATTAACAGATCGCTTGAACTATTGTTCTTCACCGATTAACAATACGGCTTGGTGGATGACTGTAGAAAAAGCATTGGGTATTGAAATTCCAAAACGCGTACAATATCTGCGTGTGATTATCATGGAATTAGCACGTATTGCAGACCATATTATTTGTAGTTCTGTCATGGGTGTAGATACAGGAGCCTTAACCGGATTCTTATATGTATTCCAATACCGAGAAAAAATATACGAAATCTACGAAGAAATCTCAGGTGCTCGTTTAACGACAAATATGGGACGCATTGGTGGTTTCGAAAGAGAATGGAGCCCAGCTGTATTCCAAAAAATTGAAGAGTTTTTAGCTGAATTCCCTGCGATTTGGAGCGAATTTGAAGGTTTATTGACAAGAAATAGAATCTTCATGGATCGTACCATAGGTGTAGGTGGAATCTCTGCTGAAGAGGCTATTAACTTCGGGTTTACAGGGCCAAACTTACGTGCTGCTGGTGTAGATTACGACGTTCGCGTAGCAACACCTTACTGTTCTTATGAAGACTTCGACTTTGAAATCCCCGTGGGAACCGCCGGAGATTGTTACGACCGTTTTTGCGTGCGTAATGCCGAAGTATGGGAAAGTATGAAAATCATTCGTCAAGCATTGGACAAAATGCCAGAAGGCCCTTACCACGCGGATGTTCCTGAATATTACCTTCCTCCAAAAGAAGATGTGTACACCAATATGGAAGCTTTAATTTATCACTTTAAAATTGTGATGGGTGAAGTTCCCGTTCCTGTAACTGAACTATACCACTGTGTAGAAGGGGGGAATGGAGAGCTAGGATTCTACTTGATTACAGATGGCAGTAGAACCCCGTACAGATTGCATTTCAGAAGACCTTGTTTTATCATTTACCAAGCGTATAATGACATTGTAAAAGGAGGTATGTTATCGGATGCGATTATTACCCTATCGAGTTTAAACATCATTGCAGGAGAATTAGACGCTTAAATCATGGAAACGAAGAAATACAAACAAAATATAAATATCACGCCTGAGCTACAACAACGCATTGACGAATTGTTGAGCCACTACCCTGCTGATAAAAAGAAATCAGCACTTTTACCTGTTTTACACGCAGCACAAGATGCACATGACAACTGGTTGAGCGCGGAATTAATGGATAAAGTGGCGGAGATATTAGGCATTACATCCATCGAAGTATACGAGGTAGTTACCTTTTATACCATGTACAACCAAAAACCAATGGGTACGTATATGTTTGAATTTTGCTTAACCTCATGCTGTGGCATCCGTGGAGCAGACGATATGATGGAATATGCTTGTGAAAAATTAGGTATTAAACCAGGAGAAACAACACCTGACGGGTTATTTTCAGTGGTGGGCGTACAGTGTTTAGGCGCTTGTGGATATGCTCCCATGATGCAGTTAGGCGACTTTTACAAAGAGCACTTAACGCGTGAAAAAATCGACCAAATCATTGATGATTGTAAAGCAGGAAAAGTAATTCTTCACGACAAATAGTAATATGGCGACAAAAATATTATTAGACAAAATCAATATCCCTGGGATAAAATCATACGACGTTTACCGCGAAAATGGCGGGTATGCATCGGTGGAAAAGGCATTGAAAACAATGGCGCCAGATGATATTACAGAACAGGTAAAAGCATCGGGACTACGAGGTCGTGGAGGTGCAGGTTTCCCTGTGGGTTTAAAATGGAGTTTCATCGACAAAAAATCGGGTAAACCAAGACACTTGGTGTGCAATGCCGATGAGTCTGAACCAGGAACATTCAAAGACAGATACTTAATGGAATATATCCCTCACTTACTGATTGAGGGAATGATTACCGCTAGTTATGCCTTAGGTGCAAACTTGTCGTATATCTACATCCGTGGAGAATATATGTGGGTTTTCAAAACCCTAGAAAGAGCCATCAAAGAAGCTTATGCTGCAGGATGGTTAGGAAAAAATATCTTAGGAACGGATTACTCGTTAGATCTACACGTGCACTGTGGTGCGGGAGCTTATATCTGTGGAGAGGAAACAGCCCTAATTGAATCTTTAGAAGGAAAAAGAGGAAATCCTCGTATCAAACCACCTTTCCCTGCGGTAAGTGGTTTATGGGGAAATCCAACCGTAGTTAACAACGTAGAATCCATTGCTAATATTCCTTGGATTGTTAACAACTCAGGAGACGACTATGCAAAAATTGGCTTAGGTCGTTCTACAGGAACCAAATTAATTTCTGCCTCAGGACACATTAGAAAACCAGGCGTATACGAAATTGAAATGGGTATTACGGTAGAAGAATTCATTAATTCAGATGAATATTGTGGCGGGATGATGGATGATCGACCAATCAAGGCGTTAATCCCTGGTGGTTCTTCTGTGCCCATCTTACCTGCACATTTAATTTATAAAACAGCCAATGGTGAAGATCGTCTAATGACGTATGAATCTTTATCTGATGGTGGTTTTGAATCAGGATCTATGTTGGGGTCTGGAGGTTTCATCGTGTATAACGATACGGCTTGTATCGTAAGAAACACATGGAACTTTGCTCGTTTTTACGCACATGAAAGCTGTGGACAATGTTCACCTTGTCGTGAAGGAACGGGTTGGATGGAAAAAGTATTACACCGCATTGAAACTGGACACGGAACAATGGATGATATCGATCTATTGTGGAACATCCAAAGCAATATTGAAGGAAATACCATTTGTCCTTTAGGAGACGCTGCTGCTTGGCCAGTTGCCGCTGCTATTAGACATTTTAGAGCCGAGTTTGAATATCACGTTTTATTCCCTGAAAAAGTAAAAGACAGAAATCACTATGTCAACGAACCTTTTTCGAGCATAAAACACCTGATTAATAAATAATTCACGCTAATTTTTTAGCTAAAAAGCACAATTTATGAAAGTTACTATAGACGGACATGAAATAGAAGTAGAACCAGGAACATCCATTCTACAAGCAGCAAGAATGATTGGTGGGGAATCTGTTCCTCCAGCGATGTGCTATTACTCAAAACTAGAGGGAACAGGAGGAAAATGTAGAGCTTGTTTAGTCGAAGTTTCTAAAGGAAGCGAAGCAGATCCGCGTCCGATGCCTAAATTAATGGCTTCTTGTAAAACAGGAGTGATGGACGGTATGGAAGTAAAGAGCATCTCTTCACCACGAGTTTTAGAAGCGAGAAAATCAGTAACGGAATTTCTTCTTATTAATCACCCGTTAGACTGTCCTGTTTGTGATCAAGCTGGGGAATGTGATTTGCAAAACTTAGCGTTCCAACACGGAAAAGAACAAAAGAGATACCAGGAAGAGAAAAGAACATTCGAGCCTGAAAATATAGGAGATAACATCCAATTACACATGAATCGTTGTATTCTGTGCTATCGCTGTGTAAAAACAGCCGAGCAATTAACAGACGAGCGCGTACATGGGGTATGTGGTCGTGGAGAACACGCTCAAATCTCAACTTATATTTCTGCGGCAATTGAAAATGAATTCTCTGGGAATATGATTGACGTATGTCCGGTAGGCGCATTAACGGATAAAACCTTCCGCTTTAAATCGCGTGTTTGGTTCAACAAACCGTATAATGCACACCGCAACTGCCCTACTTGTTCAGGAAAAACAACTGTGTGGATGTTTGGAGACGAAATTCAACGTGTCACTGCTCGCAAAGACGAATTCCACGAAGTAGAAGAATTTATCTGTAACTCGTGTCGCTTTGACCACAAAGAAACAAGTGATTGGGTGATTGAAGGACCGCGTAAATTCGAGAAATTCTCTGTAATTAATCAAAATAACTACACGAAAAAATTAGATCATGTAGTGATAAAAACAGAAAAACACATTCTAGAAGGACGCGAGCAAGATCACAAAAAGATCAGTATGAAAGCGATTCCTTTTACAAACGATGAATCTAAAGAATAAAACGGTAGAACATGGATAAAGCTATTATTATAGATAAAGCAATTATTATTGTAGTTGTATTCGCAATTACAATGCTTATGGCGATGTATGCTACGTTAGCAGAACGAAAAATTGCAGCGTGGATACAAGATCGTTTAGGTCCAAACCGTGCAGGTAAAGGGGGAATTCTTCAGCCTTTAGCCGATGGTTTAAAACTATTCGCTAAAGAAGAGTACGAACCAACAACACCTAACCGATTCTTATTCAAATTTGGTCCATTTTTGGCGATGACCTTAGCATTGATGACCAGTGCTGTATTGCCATGGGGAGACAAATTTGTGTTATTTGGAAGAGAAATTATTTTACAAGCTGCCGATATCAACGTTGGATTATTGTACATCTTAGCTGTATTATCCGTTGGGGTTTACGGAATCATGATTGGTGCTTGGGCTTCGAACAATAAATATTCTTTGATGAGTGGTATTCGTGCTGCTTCACAAATGATTTCATACGAAATTGCAATGGGACTTTCCCTTATTTCTTTGTTGTTGTTAACACAAAGTATGAGCATGAGAGAAATCGCTTTGCAACAAAGTGGAATGAACTGGAACGTATTTTATCAACCGATTGGGTTTTTAATCTTCTTGATTTGTTCTTTCGCAGAAACCAATAGAGCACCTTTCGACTTAGCAGAATGTGAACAAGAGTTAATCGGTGGATTCCACACCGAATATTCTTCGATGAAGATGGGATTCTATCTATTCGCTGAATACTCTAACTTATTTATCTCTTCAGCGATCATTTCAGTTTTATACTTTGGAGCGTTTAACTATCCAGGTATGGCTTGGGCCGTTGAAAATTGGGGAGTAAATATTGCTAACGTATTGGGTATTTTCGCCCTATTCATCAAAATATTTTTCTTCATCTTTGTTTATATGTGGGTGCGTTGGACTTTACCGCGTTTCCGTTATGATCAATTGATGAACTTAGGATGGAAAACCTTAATCCCATTGGCATTATTGAACTTAATCGTTACAGCAGTTGTAATCTTACTATTAAACTAATTAAACATGTCATCAACTAATACATATTCTTTATCAGGAAGAAAGAAGATGGTTTCGAACAAGAAACTAACTTGGAGTGAGCGCATCTATTTAGTTGCGATTTTCAAAGGAATGATGGTTACCTTAAAACACATGTTTAAGAAAAAGGTGACAATTTCTTATCCGGAGCAAACACGTCCATTTAGCCCTGTTTACCGCGGTAGACATACGCTAATGCGCGACGATGAAGGAAGAGAGCGCTGTACGGCTTGTGGTTTATGTGCTTTATCTTGTCCTGCGGAAGCGATTACCATGAAAGCAGCGGAACGCACACCAGAAGAAAAACACTTATACCGCGAGGAAAAGTATGCTGAAATCTACGAGATTAACATGCTGCGTTGTATCTTCTGTGGTTTATGTGAGGAAGCTTGTCCGAAACAAGCGATTTACTTAACTAAATCAGGCGAAATTACAAAAGCAGATATCACTCGTGAGAACTTTATCTACGGAAAAGATAAATTGGTTATGCCTTTAGAGGCAGCTATTGCTAATACGAACAAACAGAATCAAGCGTAATTATGGTAGAAATTTTATTTTACATCCTTTCGACAATTACACTCGGAAGTGCAGCGTTAACGTTGTTGAGTAAAAACCCTATTCACAGCGCTTTGTGGTTGGTTGTTAGTTTCTTCTCAATAGCCGGTCATTACATCCTATTAAACTCTCAGTTTTTAGGGATGATCCACATTATGGTTTACTCTGGGGCAATCATGATTTTAATGTTATTTACCATCATGTTAATGAACTTAAATATCAGCCACGAAGTATCAAAACCACTAGTATCTAAAGTCGTAGCCACGATTGCCTTCTGTTTAGTAGGTCTATTGTTGTTATCGATCACTTTAAGAGGAAATCAAGCGTATGAACTACAATATGCTAATCACGGACAAGACTTCCAGTCGGTTCACGTATTAGGAAAAGTATTGTTGAATGAATACGTAGTTCCATTTGAAATGGTTGCAGTATTATTATTACTTGCTATGATTGGAGCAGTATTGATTTCGAAAAAAGACAAATCTGAAAAAGCAGTATAAGTATGGAAAATGTAATTGAAATCATCGGTATTGATAAATACATCTACTTATCAATTTTATTATTCTGCATCGGAGTATTTGGAATATTATATAGACGAAACGCAATTGTGATGTTTATGTGTATTGAGATTATGTTGAACTCAGCGAATATGTTATTAGTCGCTTTTTCAACCTATCACCAAGATGCACAAGGACAAGTTTTTGTTTTCTTTACCATGGCCGTTGCCGCAGCAGAAGTTGCTGTTGGATTAGCGATTCTGGTATCGATCTACAGAAATATTGGCGCAATTGATATTGATAAATTAAAGAACTTAAAAGGATAATTCCTTATGGATACAAACGTAATTTTACTTTTATTATTAGTCCCATTACTTGGGTCTTTGGTCAATGTTTTCTTCGGAAAAAAATTAGGTAATGGTTCAGGAATTATTGCAACGGTAGCCGTTTTAATTTCTTTTATCATCTCATTACTTGCTTTTATTCAAGTAAACAGTACTAAACAACCCATCGAAATTGAACTATTCGAGTGGATGGCTTTAGCTAACTTCAACGTTACTTTTGGCTTCCTACTCGATCAACTTTCACTCTTGTGGTTGTTATTCGTAACAGGTATCGGAACATTGATTCACTGGTACTCGACGAACTACATGAAAAATGACGAAAACTACGCTAAGTTTTTCGCTTATTTAAATCTATTCATCTTCTTTATGATTGTGTTAGTTACAGGAAGTAACTTGTTAATCACATTCATCGGATGGGAAGGTGTAGGGCTATGTTCTTATCTATTAATCGGATTTTGGCATAAAAACCAGTCGTATAACGACGCCGCTAAAAAAGCATTCATCATGAACCGTATCGGGGATTTAGGCTTTTTAGTTGGGGTATTTATCTTGGCTTTCTTGTTTCAATCTTTGGATTATATGACGATAAAAGAAGCCTTAATGCAAGGAACAAACCACCAAATCAACATGTGGATTGGTTGGGCAGCCTTAGCTTTATTCATTGGAGCAGTAGGAAAAAGTGCTCAGATTCCATTGTATACGTGGTTACCTGATGCGATGGCAGGACCAACGCCTGTGTCTGCGTTAATTCACGCGGCAACCATGGTAACTGCTGGTATCTTCTTAATCACAAGATTAAACTTTGTTTTTGATCTAGCTCCGCATATCCAAAATATCATTGCCATTGTTGGTGCATGTACGTCGTTATTTGCTGCAACTATCGGATTGGTACAAACGGATATCAAAAAAGTATTAGCCTATTCAACTGTATCTCAATTGGGATTAATGTTTATGGCTGTAGGTTTCGGAGCTTATGAAATTGCAGTGTTCCACGTAGTAACACATGCCTTCTTCAAAGCTTGTTTATTCTTAGGTTCTGGATCGGTTATCCATGCAATGGGTGGTGAACAAGATATGCGTAATATGGGTGGTTTAAAGAAATTTATGCCAGCTACTTATGCAACCTTCCTCTTAGCGACGATCGCTATTTCAGGGTTCCCTCCTTTCTCAGGATTCTTCTCGAAAGACGAAATCTTGTTAACTGCTTTCAGTCACAATCCTGTATTATACGTAATCGGATCGATTGCATCTATCATGACAGCGTTTTATATGTTCAGATTGGTGTACTTGACCTTCTTTAAGAATTTCAGAGGAACACAAGAACAAAAGAATCACTTACACGAAAGTCCAGCAGCTATCACCGTTCCGTTGTGGATCTTGGGTATTTTATCTGTTGTAGGTGGAGTAATTAGCCTACCTGGAAACAGCTGGTTAAACAGCTATTTAGAGCCTATTATTGTGAACAGTGCGAACGCACATCCACACGTTTTAGGAACAACAGAATACATCCTAATGGCTATTGCTGTTATTGGTGCGTGTATTGGTTTATTTATTGCGTATAGCAAATACATCAAAAAAGGTGAACTTCCTCCTGCAGATGAACAAATGACAGGATTCCACAAGGTATTATACAACAAATACTATATAGACGAAATTTACATGAAAGTGATTGTAAAACCAATCTACGCCCTTTCTGTATTCTTTAGAGACGTGGTAGAAGTAGTATTATCTGAAGCCATTTATGGATTAGGAAAAATAGCAGATGGATTGTCTTTACAAGGAAAGAAAGCACAAAACGGAAACATCGGCTTGTACTTATTCGCCTTTGTATTCGGAATCTGTTTGATGTTGTATTATTTATTCATTGCAAGATAATTTAGAGAGATGAACGTAACTATATTATTATTAACGTTATTAGTTGGAGCATTTGCTACGTTTTTAGCAAATAAAACCCTTGCCCCTAAAATTGCTTTGCTATTCGGGTTAGTCGCATTTGTAGAAACAATTGCCATCATTTGCCAACACAATTCAGGAGTAAATGCCGGTTTTACCACGCAATGGATTGCAAATCCAAACATTCACATTGCCCTAAAAGCGGATGGATTAGCTTTAGCCCTTGTTTTATTAACAACGATGTTAACACCGCTAATCATTTTATCCTCTTTTGGAAATCACATTGAAAAATCAAATCTATTCTACGGTTTAGTGATGTTCATGGCATTCGCTATGACAGGAACATTCTTGGCTGCAGATGGATTCTTATACTATATTTTCTGGGAGTTATCTTTAATTCCAATCTACTTCATCGCTTTACTATGGGGGAATGATACGTTCGAAGCACGTAAAAAAGCAATTTTTAAATTCTTTATTTACACCTTCGCTGGATCTTTATTCATGTTGGTTGGGTTTATTTACCTGTACCAGAAAGCAGGTAGCTTCTTATTGGCAGATTTATACAACGTAAGCTTAACAAGTCAAGAGCAATACTGGATTTTCCTTGCGTTCTTCTTAGCTTATGCAATTAAAATTCCTATTTTCCCTTTCCATACGTGGCAGGCATCAACCTATGAAAAAGCACCAACTGTTGGAACCATGCTTTTATCAGGGATTATGCTAAAAATGGGATTGTACTCTATCATCCGTTGGCAATTGCCAATCACTTCATCAGCGGCAAAAGATTTAATGCCTACGATTTTAGTGTTGTGTATCATCGGAGTAGTATACGGATCAATCGTTGCGTTAAAACAGGTGAACATCAAGCGTTTCTTCGCTTATTCATCTTTAGCACACGTTGGTTTAATTGCTGCTGGAGCGTATACGTTAACTTTAGATGGTTTATTAGGAGCCGTATATCAAATGTTAGCCCACGGTTTTGTCATTGTAGGTTTATTCTACGTAGCTGAAATTATGTACAATAGATTCGAAACAAGAACAATCAGTGAAATGGGAGGAATTCGCCAACAAGCGCCTCAATTCGCTTCGCTGTTCATGATCTTGTTGTTTGCTTCCATTGGTTTACCTGGAACATTCAGTTTTATAGGTGAGTTCAGCTTGCTATTCGGTCTATCGCAAATCAACATCTGGTACGCGATCATCGGAGGAACAAGTATTATTTTCGGTGCCTTCTATATGTTGCGCATGTTCCAAAGATCAATGTTAGGTGAAACGAATACCAAAGTATTTACAGACGTAACCTTAAACGAAAAAATTGTATTAGGTGTATTAGTCATCACGGTTATTTTCCTTGGTGTTTACCCTAAACCAATTACCGATTTAATTACGCCAAGTTTGGTTGAAATCGTATCCTATATTAAATAACAATTGAGATTCAGCTTATTCTGAAACCATCATTCCAAAATATAAAAGATGAATACATTAATAGCAGTTGGAGTATTAGCGGTTATCGTTCTACTAGCAGAGATCATTAATTTGAGAAAATTAATCATCCCGCTAACGATTGTAGGACTACTGGGAATTCTGGGTTACACGCTTTGCAATATTGACGTGGTGGAAGCCCATTACAACAATATGATTGTGACTACTAAGTTTTCTAGTGCCTTTTCTTCTTTATTTATTGCCCTAACTATTTTGTTAGTGGCCCTGAGTAAAGACTTTTATCAAACGCAATTTTCTAAAATATCAGACTATATTTCGTTAAAATTATTCTTGCTCATGGGAGCCATTTCCATGGTGAGTTTCGGAAATATGGCGATGTTTTTCATGGGATTAGAAATTCTTTCTATTACCCTATATATTCTTTGTGGATCCGATCGTACCAACATCAAGAGTAACGAATCGGCCATGAAATATTTCTTATTGGGGTCTTTTGCTTCTGGTGTAGTTCTTTTCGGAATTGCCTTAGTTTATGGAGCAACAGGATCATTTGACTTAGCGCAAATTGCCCAATTAACAACAACAAATGCAATGCCGGTTTGGTATGCTTTAGGAGTAACCATGGTCATCATCGGTATGTTGTTTAAAATCGCAGCTGTACCTTTCCATTTCTGGGCACCAGACGTATACCAAGGAGCACCAAACTTAACAACGGCTATGATGAGTACGTTAGTAAAAGTAACAGCTGTTGCAACCTTGTATAAAGTATCGATCAACTTATTACACCAAATGCCATCGCACTATACAACCGCTATTGTAGTGATTGCAATCTTAACGATGACAGTGGGTAATATCATGGCGTTACGCCAAGATAATATGAAGCGTTTATTGGCTTATTCGGGTATTTCGCATGCTGGTTTTATGATGATGGCGTTAACTGCTTTAGGTAGCGCAACGCCAAACTTATTCTACTACGCTACTTCGTATGCCTTTGCAGGTATTGCTGCTTTTACCGTATTAACGATTGTAACCAAAGGAAAAGACAACGAACACATCGATAACTTCAAAGGATTAGGCAAATCTAACCCCCTTTTAGCGGTTATCTTATCCGTTGCCTTATTATCTATGGGAGGTATTCCAATCTTCGCTGGTTTCTTCGGAAAATTCTTCTTATTCACAGAAGCAGTGAAAAACGGATTCATCACTTTAGTAATCTTCGGGGTAATCAACTCTTTCATCAGTATTTACTACTACTTAAAAATCATCATCTTGATGTTTGCTAAGCAAGAGGAAGAAACAGAAACACCAGCAATTCAAGTGCCAATGGCCTATACAATCGTTGGTTTAGTCGCTGTTGCTGCCGTTGTAGTATTCGGTTTATGTCCTTCACTTGTTTTAGGACTCTTCAACTAAGAACAAATAAATAACAATTCAATAAATTACGAAAGACCAAGTATTCTTCTGAATGCTTGGTTTTTTTTTTGGTTATCAGTTAACAGCGGAATGCTACCTTCGTTTGCTTTTTTGTTTTTTTGCTTTTGCGCTTTTCTGACAACTTTTTCATTAAAAAGCAATTTTGCTATTCAGAAGATTCAACCGATAACGCATAACCGATAACTATCTTGTTTTTTTGATTTTCTGTTTTTTCGATTTTTTTTCCGATTCTACCAACTAAAGAACAATTTTACTATACAGAGAAAATCTCACCTCCCAACTAACACCTCCCAACTAACACCTCCCAACTAACACCTCCCAACTAACACCTCCCAACTAACACCTCCCAACTAACACCTCCCAACTAACACCTCCCAACTAACACCTCCCAACTAACACCTCCCAACTAACACCTCCCAACTAACACCTCCCAACTAACACCTTCTCACCCTCTCACCCTCTCACCACCTCACCACCTCACCACCTCACCCACTCACCTTCTCACCCTCATAAACAATTCAAACAACAACTAAAAATCTCATTCAAAAAACAAATAAAACACAGATTTTCAACTACTTAAATAAAAAAATAAAACAAAAAACCTTATTTTAGCACTCCCAAACTTAACTTTTTAACTTACTATAAACAAAGTACTTCTTCAGTATACTTGCGATTAAAAGAAAATTGCTAAGTCCATTTGGTACAATAAACCAATCCTATTGAAGTACATCGAATACCTAAATCACATACTATGAGTACAAAACCCCTACACTGTGTAATTTCTGAAAACGACAGACACAATCTTTTACTACTACAGCAATTGTATAACCACAATCCAAATTTTGCAGCTTATGCCAAAAGTATTACTTCGCTTTTTTATTATTATATGCACAACTGCACCCCGCAAAATGATGATTTTGAACTCAATACCGATGATGTACACAGTGTACTTGAATTGGTCAATACCCTTCAGAACTTAAAACAACCTACAAACTAAAATTTTTCATGATTAATCATCTACTAACGTAAAAAGCAGTAACAAACCTAGGTTTGCAACTGCTTTTTTATTTTTTTGAAATATATGGAATCGAATTCGATTTTATAACCACGTTGTACGGAACAAAATTGGCCTTCTCAAGCGCCTCTACTACATTAGGTTCAACATTAGAAGATATCCAAGCATCATCCATAATATACGACATAGAAAACGAGTACTTGTTTTTTTTATTCGTATCAACAACATATTCTTTCGAATCCAAATAGTTGGAATCGCCCCCCTTTTTTAAAACAAAAAGATAAGAAAACAGCATACTTTCTCCTTTTCCCAATAAGATGAGCGAAGTAAAAGTATCTATTTTAGGCAATTCCCTGATTGCTTCATCATCACAACTAGAGCGAGTAACTAGGGTCATTGTGTACTTTTCTTCAGCCGTATTTTCTTCAAAATGTTCACTAATTCTTCGTCCTTTAAAAAAAGAATGATAAGACAAGAAGCTTTTTTCTTGATTCCCGACAATTGTATCTAACGCAAGCCAAATATTTTGCTTTGAATGGTTCACTAATTTCACTTGTAATAGCGTGCTATCACGAACTTCCTTTTGTTGAATTTCAAAATACACATCAGCCTTTTTACTCTGGGACATCCCGAATGCAAAAACAAATAAAAAAAATAGGGTCACAATCTTCTGCATCAGTTTCAATTTAATGACTAAACTACTTCTATTCCTTTAAAAAAAGAAATCAAACCTTAAAATCTCGTTCACAATTCAAATAACTAACTAAAAAACAGACAGTTGAATCTTAAAATAAACTAAAATTAATTTATCTTTAGTATTCCTAAATTTCAAGTTTCACACCACAAAAAAAGATTTTGCCTGTAATTGGATGGTGGCGATATTGGAAACAACCGCAACGCTACTTGAAGCGTAGGACACCTAAACTTTACAGGCTTCTATAATTCCCTAATTCAAGTATTATGAGCACAAAACCTCAACCCTCCACGCTATCCAAGAAAGATAGCCACAACTTAGCGCTATTGCAAGAGTTGTATAATCTCAACCCCAATTTTGCCTCTTATGCGCAAAGTATCAATGCTCTCTTTTACTACTACGTTCAACATTGTACAGAAAATGCGGATGAATTCTTTCTGAACTCCTCCGAAGTACATCAGGTATTAGAAATTGTCCATACACTACAAAAACTAAAGAAACCTAAAAACTAATTTTTTCCTATGACACAATACCTTACAACGTAAAAAGCAGCAATAAACCCAAGTCTTTTGCTGCTTTCTATTTTCATTCATTTTAGAATCTCAACGTTCTGTTTTCATTTGCTCCCAATACTTCATGGTTGATTCATAACACTCAAGGCTTCTCAACGTATTGTTTCGCTGTTTTTCTCGAAACAAAGTTCGCAATGAATCAATATATTGGGCTAAGTCTTCACTTTCATAAAAATCAAAAGCTCGCCTAAACGTCATATGTGCTTTTAAGTTTTTATCGTCCAAAGGCATATAGGGTCCATATTCCTTCTTTAACCATTTATCTCTTATCCGGTTGTAGTTTTCATCTATATACGAAGGATGATCCTCAGAATAAAAATCAACCATTAAACAGACATCATGATATAGTTCCGTACTTGATATATCAAATAAGGAATCATACGGAATCTTATACTGTTCCCTCTCCATTTCTAATGCTCTTTCGTATAAATCCATAAAAGCATATTGCCGATGGATTGCCAACAAACCTTCTATTTTTTGATCATTTTGATCCTGTTCTCTTTTTACAGTTGTTGAACAACTGATGAAGAAAAAACATCCGAAAATAAAAATTACTTTTTTCATATCATACCATTCGAGACTTCCAAAGTTCGTCTATCGATTGCTTCATATCCCCTTCTGCTAAACCCTCTTTTCAAAACTACAAGTATAAAATTAGTTAAGCAACAAATACAATATTCTTTATCAGAAGTATAGACTCTGAAATTAGTGAATTATACTACACTTAATTTCAGCACTTACTTACCAACTTAAAGTTCAACAAAACAAATCCGGAACAACAATCTCATTCAAAATTCAAACAACCACCTAAAATACAACAACTTAAACACTAAAAAACAGGCTAAAAAAGTTACCTTTAGTACTCCTAAATTTCAAGTTTTACACCACAAAAAAAGATTTTGCCTGTAATAGGATGGTGGCGATATTGGAAACAACCGCGACGCTACTTGAAGCGTAGGACACCTAAACTTTACAGGCTTCTATAATTCCCTAATTCAAGTATTATGAGCACAAAACCTCAACCCTCCACGCTATCCAAAAACGATAGCCACAACTTAGCCCTATTGCAAGAGTTGTATGACCTCAACCCTAATTTTGCCTCTTATGCGCAAAGTATCAATGCCCTCTTTTACTACTACGTTCAACATTGTACAGAAAATGCGGATGAGTTCTTTCTCAACTCCTCAGAAGTACATCAGGTATTAGAAGTAGTCCATACGCTACAAAAACTAAAGAAACCTAAAAACTAATTTTCCCCATGACACATTACCTTACAACGTAAAAAGCAGCAATAAACCCAAGTCTATTGCTGCTTTTTATTTTCATTCATTTGAGAATCTTAACGTTTTGTTTTCATTTGCTACCAATACTTCATCGTTGATTCATAACACTCAAGGCTTCTCAACGTATTGTGTCGCTGTTTTTCGCGAAACAAAGTTCGCAATGAATCAATATATTGATCTAAGTCTTCGCTTTCATAAAAATCAAAAGCTCTCCTAAACGTCATATGTGCTTTTAAATTTTTATCGTCCAAAGGCATATAGGGTCCATATTCCTTCTTTAACCACTTATCTATTAACCGATAGTAGTTCTCATTGTCATAAGTTGGATGGTCTTCTGAATAAAAATCCATTACTATACAAAACTCATGATATAATTCCATACTTGATATATCGAATAAGGAATCATACGGAATCTTAAGCTGTTCTTTCTCTTTCTTTAACGCTCTTTCGTATAAATCCATAAAAGCATATTGCCGATGGATTGCCAACAAACCTTCTATTTTTTGATTAATGAGCTCTTGTTCTCTTTTTACAGTTGTTGAACAACTGAGTAAGAAAAAACATCCGACTATAAAAATTACTTTTTTCATATACTATCATTCGAGGTTATCAACGTTCGTCGATCGATTGTTTCCTATCCCCTTCTGCTAAACTCTCTTTTCAAAGCTACAAGTATAAAATTAGCTAATCAACAAATAAAATATTGTTTATCAGAAGTATAGACTCTAAAAATCAGTAGACTATACTGCACTTAATTTTACCACTTACTTACCAACTTAAAGTTCAACAAAACAAATCCAAAACAACAATCTCATTAAAAATTCAAATAACCATCTAAAAAACAATTAGTTAGAATAAGTAAAAACCAAAAAACATAGTACATTTAAAATTCTTAAAGCAATAACATTAAACTTCTAAAATATTTTTCCGTAGGGCAAGGTGGCACATTTGGAAACGACTGCAATGCTGTTATTGGCATAGGACACCTAAACCTTACGGTTTTTACACCATTCTTAAACAATAACAGTATGAGCACAAAACCTCAACCCTCCACGCTATCCAAGAAAGATAGCCACAACTTAGCGCTATTGCAAGAGTTATATGACCTCAATCCCGATTTTGATTCCTATGCACAAAGTATCAATGCCCTCTTTTACTATTATGTACAGCATTGTACAGAAAATGCAGATGATTTTTTTCTGAACTCCACTGACGTCCTTCAAGTATTAGAAGTAGTCCAAACGTTACAAAAACTAAAGAAACCCAAAAACTAATTTTTCTCTCATGATGCATCTCCTTTTAACGTAAAAAGCAGCAATAAACCCAAGTCTATTGCTGCTTTTTTATTTTTAAATGAGGCTGACCTCAAGCTATATATTCCTTACGAACACCCACAGTTTCCGCTCCCACAAGAGCCGCCTCCTTTTTTGTTACTCTTTTTACCAAAGCTCTTTTTTACAAAATAACCAATGGCAAAAAGCAATAAGGCATAAACGATGATTTCTTGATAATTCATATCGCTTTACTTTAAGAGTTGATAGGCTATAAACGCTGCCACATAAGCGAGAACCGTCATAAACACCAATTGATAGATCGTCCATTTCCACGATTTTGTTTCTCTTCGTACAATAGCCACCGTAGCAGTACACTGCATGGCAAAGGCATAGAAAAACATCAAGGAAACTCCACTGGCCAAGGTAAATACCTTTTCTCCCGTATCGGGCCATATTTCAGCGGCCATTTTTTGTTTGATACGTCCATCTTCGTCGTTTTCATCACCCGATCCTACATTGTAAATCGTTCCCAGAACCCCAACAAAAATCTCACGCCCTACAAAAGACGACAATACGGCAATCCCAACCTTCCAATCATAGCCCAATGGTTTGATTACAGGTTCGATGGATTTACCTAATATTCCGATATACGAATTTTCTAAACGATAACCCGCCACGTATTCACTCATTTCCTCTTCAGATACCTCTTGTCCTTGGTGAATCTGTGCCATGTGTTCTTCTGCATTTTCAAACTTATCTCCAGGACCATGTGCCCCTAAAAACCAAATGATAATCGATAAGACGAAGATGATCTTTCCGGCTCCTACTACGAAAGCTTTGGTCTTTTCATACATATTCGCCACCACGTTTTTGATAATTGGCGTGCGGTAATTTGGCATTTCAATCACAAAATACGATTTGCGTTCGCTCTTGATGTACTTACTCAACGCCCAAGAAGATACCAAAGCAGCTAAGAATCCAATGAAATAAAACAACGTCAAGGTCAATCCTTGCAAGCTTAAAAAGCCAAACAAACGCGTTTCTGGAATAACTAAGGCAATGATAATAATATACACCGGAATACGGGCAGAACAAGTTGTGAACGGCGTAACTAAGATCGTAATCAATCGTTCTTTGGGATTCTCGATATTACGAGCCGACATAATCGCAGGAATTGCACACGCATTACCTGAAATCAACGGCACTACTGATTTTCCACTCAATCCAAACGGACGCATTAATTTGTCCATCAAGAAAACCACGCGACTCATATACCCTGTTTCTTCCAAAATCGAAATGAACATAAATAGAATGGCAATCTGCGGAATAAACGGCATCACCCCTCCTATCCCTGGTACAATACCATCGGCAATTAAATCCGTCAGTTTACCGGGTTCCATCACTTCGTGTACCCATGATCCCAAATTAGAGAATTGCTCATCAATCCAATCCATTGGAATACTAGACCATTCAAAAATCGCTTGGAAAACCAACATCATGATTCCGAAGAAAATCAAATACCCATACACTTTATGCGTTAGGATTCGATCCACTTTTGAACGGAGTCCCGTAGCTTTTGATGTATCACGCGTATAGGTTTCTTTCAGCGTATCATTGATAAACTGATAGCGCTTGATGGTTTTTTTATGTTGTAATTTTTTTATTTCGTTGTCAGACAAGTGAATGCCTTTAGCCTCGATGTCTTTCTTCCCAATATTGCCAATGCTAATATCTTGCGAATAAATCATCCACAATTTAAAAACAGAAAGATTGGAAAACGTCAAGGCTAATTTTCCAAAGAACTCCGGATCTACATCCGTTGCATTTAAACAAGGTTCAATGGAGTAATTTTTATAATCTACTACCGCTTGTTTTAATTCTTGAATGCCCAGTTTTTTCTTGGCACTCATCAAAACAATCTTGGTATTTAGTTTCTTTTCTAAGGCAGCGACTTGAATGCTAATTCCTTTTTCATCCAGGTGATCCGCCATATTAATAGCTAAGACCGTCGGGAAACCCAATTCTTTTACTTGGGTGAACAGCAATAAATTTCGCTTTAAGTTTTCGATTTCAGCCACAACAATGGCCACATCAGGATAGTCTTCATTGGTTGAATCAAACAATAAATCCAAAACAATGCGTTCATCTTCTGAACTGGCATTGATACTGTAGGTACCAGGCAAATCGATGATGGTAGCCGTTACCTCATCGTTTAATTTGGTTGTACCTGATTTTTTATCTACGGTAATACCAGGATAGTTACCGATTTTGTGATTTAAACCCGTTAAGGCATTGAAAACGGAGGTTTTACCTACATTAGGATTACCTATTAGGGCAACTTTAATATCTTTTTTCATCAATTGGTTTTGCTAATCTTACTTCAAATGGCCTTCTAAGCTCACTACAATTTCTCTCGCTAATTCTTTGCGAATCGATAGATGTGTATCATTGATACAGAAATAAATAGGATCTCCTAAAGGAGCTACTTCCAAAAGCTCTACGGCATTACCTGGTAAACATCCCATTTCTAATAATTTTAAAGGAACTTTATGCATGTCAAAATCAGCAATAACGCCCTTTTCATTTCTTTTCAATAAGTCTAATGTTGTATTCACCTTATTTAGATTTAATTCACATTGCAAAAGTAAACAATAAAAAAAGAATTCGAACACTATTTTGGGATTAATTAGTCCAAATACTACTAAATCAACAGCTTGGATTTACTTATTTTTCAAGGATTTTTAGGTAGACAAAAAAAAGCCAGGCGAAAAATCAACCTGGCTTTTTTTATAAATATCGTTTACTTTTTACTTTGATTTTTTCTCGTGTTCATACAACCATTGGATGTCTTCCCACAGCTCTTCCATATTCTTATTTTCTGGATCTTTGGTATTGAGATTCGTGCCGTCATAAAACCCTCGAATTCGACCTTCGCTATCCACTAAAACAAAGTTTTCGGTGTGTACCATATCGTACATTTCGTCTGGTGATCCAGTCTTTACTGCTAAATAAGAATTCCTTGCCATAAAGTAGATATCGCGTTTATCTCCCGTAACTAAATTCCAAACAGCATCATCCACTCCTCTTTTTAACGCATATTCCTTTAAAACAGGTACACTATCTATATCAGGCGTTACCGTATGTGATAACAACTTCACTCCTGGTACAGCTTTAATCTTTTCTTGCAACCACTCCATATTATCTCCCATAATCGGGCAAATCGTCGGACAAGTAGTAAAAAAGAAATCCGCTACATATATATGTCCATCGTACTCTTTATTGGTAATGGTATCTCCATTTTGGTTGATAAATGTAAAAGGAGCGATGCGGTGTTTTTGTTTATTCGCCTCGTGTTGGATTAAGCTATCCACCATTTCTGGATTGACCATGGAAGGGGTATACACAGGCAAGCTCTTTCTGTATTTCAATGCATTGTAAAACAAAATGAGAATTCCACAACTCATCAAAAAGAAAAATAGAAAGAAATATCTATAGCGTTTAAAAAATTGAAACATGATTTTTGAGTTTCCTACAAACTTACAAATTCCAACCTATAAATACGTTAAAGGGAGCTTAAAACCTCCTCCTTCAAAATGTCGCTATTCCTCTTCTATTTCTTCCTATAAAAACAGTAAATCAAGAGAAAAAGGAAGATTTATTCCCAAAATTTCAATTTATAGGCTCAAATGGAAATTACTCAAAAGATATTTTCTATTTTTGTTTAAACTAGAATTAAAGTAAAAACTGAAATAAAAATGAAAAAAAGAGTATTATTAACCTCTGGTCTAGCTCTAGCTTCATTAGTTGCTTGTAAAGACGGCAAAAAAACTGAAGAAGTTGTAGATCAAGAAAATCACGGCATTAACTTAGAGTACATGGATCTAAGTGTTAATCCTGGAGATGACTTTTTCCGTTTTGTAAACGGTACGTGGTATGATAACACCGAAATTCCGAACGATAGAACACGTTGGGGAAGTTTTGATGAATTGAGACAAAACACAGATAAAGACGCTTTAGCTATTTTAAAAGAAGCTGCTGAGGCTCATAATCTAGATGCTAAATCGGATCAAGCGAAAGCAGTTGCTTTGTTTGAATCGTATTTAGACAATACTACGCGTAACAGTGTAGGTGTTACTCCTCTAAAACCCTACTTGGATCAAATCAATGCGATTCAAAGTCCAGCTGACGTTACTAAATTGATCAACGATTTAGCAGATGAAGGTGGTTTAGGATTCTACTCTTCATATGTGTATGCGGATATGAAAAACTCAAATGAAAACACCATTTATTTGGGTACAGGTTCTTTGGGATTACCTGACCGCGATTACTATGTGTTGCAAGAGGCAGACATGAAAGAAAAACGCGAGCAATATGTGGCACACGTAGCGCGTATGTTAGAAATGGCGGGAGAGTCAAAAGAAGAAGCTGCTGCAGATTCTAAACGCGTATTAGCTATCGAAACAAAAATGGCTGAGCCCCGTTTAACGAGAGTTGAGCGTCGTGATAGTCGCTTAACCTACAATCCAATGACCCTTGCTGAGTTACAAAAATTAGCACCGGTTGTAGATTGGACGGCTTATTTTGCGGCTACAGGATTGAAAAACATCGACAAAGTGGTGGTTGATCAACCCAAATACATGAAAGCATTAAACGACATTTTATCAGCTAAAAACATCGGAGATGTAAAAGCATACTTAAAATGGACGTTAGTAAACGGATATGCTAGTACGTTATCTACAGAAATGGAAACGGCAAACTGGGAGTTCTATTCTAAAACATTAGAGGGAGCTAAGGAACAAAGACCAGCAGAAGAAAGAGCACTTGCTGTAGTAAACAATACTATTGGTGAGGCTTTAGGTCAATTATACGTGGCGAAGAAATTCCCTGCTGAAGCAAAAGCGAAAGCACAAGCGATGATCAAAAACGTATTAACAGCATTTGGTGAGCGAATCAAAAACTTACCTTGGATGGCTGAAGAGACTAAAAAAGGGGCGTTAGAAAAATTAGCGACTACTACAGTTAAGATTGGTTACCCGGACAAATGGGAGGATTATTCTAAAATGGATATCAAATCTCCTGCTGCTAAAGGAAACTATTTTGAAAACATGAGAAATGCTTCGAAATGGGAAGTAGCGAAGAACAGAGAAGACTATGGCAAACCCGTAGATAAATCACGTTGGGGAATGTCACCACAAACGGTAAATGCGTATTTCAACCCATTATACAACGAAATCGTATTCCCTGCGGCTATCTTACAACCTCCATTCTACGATTATAAAGCAGATGAGGCAATCAACTACGGAGGTATCGGTGCGGTTATCGGACACGAAATCTCTCACAGTTTTGATGACTCTGGAGCTCGTTATGACAAAAATGGTAACTTAAACAACTGGTGGACAGATGCTGACTTAGAGCGTTTCACTGTTTTAGGTGATCGATTAGCGTCTCAATACAGTGCTTTAGAGCCACTTCCAGGTGTTTTCGTAGATGGTAAATTTACATTAGGTGAGAACATTGGAGATTTAGGTGGAGTAAACGCGGCTTATGACGGTTTAAAAATCTACTTGAAAGAAAACGGTGATCCAGGTTTAATCGATGGATATACACCAGAACAACGTTTCTTTATCTCTTGGGGTACAATCTGGAGAACAAAAGCACGTGATGAAGCTGTTAAGAATCAAGTAAAAACAGATCCACACGCGCCAGGTTATTATAGAGCATTTGTTCCTTTGCAAAATGTTGATGCTTTCTACGAAGCATTTGATATTAAAGAAACAAACAAGCTTTACATCAAACCAGAAGAACGAGTGAAGATTTGGTAATATAAAAAAGGGGGGAATTTCGAAAAGAAATTCCCCCCTTTTTTAGTTATGAGAGATCTGTTATCTGTTATGGGTAAAATTGACTGTGATATCTTATTTTTCTAAAATAGAAAGTTCTTATTTAACCGATAAACTTCCGATTACTCATAACCGAAAACCGATAACCTTTAGATTTGCTTTTTCGCCTTTTTGCAAGTTGCTTTTTCGACAGATTATCGATTAAAAAAATATATCCCTAAATCAAAAAATTAACCAACAACCTGATAATGAATAACAATTGACTTAGATATCTTATTTAACCGATAAGCTTCCGATTACTCATAACCGAAAACCGATAACCTTTAGATTTGCTTTTTCGCCTTTTTGCAAGTTGCTTTTTCGACAGATTATCGATTAAAAAAAATATATCCTTAAATCAAAAAATTAACCAACAACCTGATAATGAATAACAATTGACTGAGATATCTTATTTAACCGATAAACTTCCGATTACTCATAACCGAAAACCGATAACCTTTAGATTTGCTTTTTCGCCTTTTTGCAAGTTGCTTTTTCGACAGATTATCGATTAAAAAAATATATCCCTAAATCAAAAAATTAACCAACAATCTGATAATGAATAACAATTGACTGTGATATCTTATTTAACCGATAAGCTTCCGATGACTCATAACCGATAACCTTTAGATTTGCTTTTTCGCCTTTTTGCAAGTTGCTTTTTCGACAGATTATCGATTAAAAAAATATATCCCTAAATCAAAAAATTAACCAACAATCTGATAATGAATAACAATTGACTGAGATATCTTATTTAACCGATAAACTTCCGATTACTCATAACCGTTAACCGATAACCAGTTAGCTGACCGCTTTAATTAATCCAAAAAGCATTTTTCTAATACTTATAAGAATATCGAAATTACAATCTTCCATATTACAGAAATCTAAATCAGAAGCTATTAACAATTGAGTCTCTAACTCTGACAAACTCCCTATAGCAATATAAAGAAACTGTATCAATTCTTTATTACTCCTTCTGCCACATCCTTCTGCTATATTAGAAGGAATAGATATTGCACTTCTTCTTATTTGGCTTGTTAAACCATACATTTCATCTTGTGGAAATAAACTTGTCATTTTATAAATATCTAGGACATATTGCCTACTAACTTTCCAAACTTCTAAATCTTTGTGTGTCATCATAAAATACTTTTACATAGACACTACAATTTTTAAACCGTTTTTTTTAGTTATGAGAGATCTGATACTATGGGTAAAATTTACTGTGATATCTTATTTTTCTAAAATAGAAAGTTCTTATTAATCGACAAACTTCTGTTAACCGATAACTGTTAACCGATAACTGATAACCGTTAACTGCTAATTTTCAAAACCATTGGATCGATCTTCAACAACCATTCATAATAATCCTTCTGACTTTTCAATTGATTCAAATACTCAGCGATTAAGAAATGCATAACGAGTTCTTTGTGGCGATCCAGTTTAAAGAACAATTTATTACTTTCCAAATGGCGTTTAAAAGAGCTGTATTCTTTTTTATCGGTTTGAAGGTATTCGATAAGTTCTGTAGTTGTCATTTGATTGTACATTTGACGTGCTTGATCGATCTCTTGGAAGACATAATAACTCACCATTCCCGATTTCATCATCATCACGATGGCTTCTTCTCCGTGTTTTCTTGCGATAGGTACAAATACATCTGGTACAATACCACCACCGCCATAAACGATTCGGCCTTTTAAGGTTTTAAACTGTAAGCTATCCGCTACTTTGATACTATCAGCAGCATACAATTCTCCATGTTCATATCGCGAACGGAAATCGTTGTTGTAGTCTTCTATCCCGTTTTTGTAATTCTTTTGAATAGATCGTCCCGATGGGGTATAATACCGAGCGGTGGTCAAGCGTATCGCAGAACCATCACCTAGCATTAATTCACGTTGTACCAATCCTTTTCCGAAGGTGCGTCTTCCTACAATCGTACCTCTATCGTTATCCTGAATGGCTCCTGCTATAATCTCACTCGCCGAGGCGCTATTTTCATTGACAAAGACGTAGAGTGGTTTTGTGGTAAACAAATTCGTACTCTTTGCTTTGGTTACTTTTTCTTGACCACCGCGATTAATCGTTTTCACAATGGTTTGATCGGTCTGTAGCAAGTCATTCAAAATTTTGGTCGATTGATCCATATAGCCCCCACTATTATCGCGTAGATCAATAATCAGCCCTTGAATATCCTCTTCAATTAATTGGAGTAAACCCGCTTGGAACTCCTCATAAGTGGTACCCGAAAAACGATTAATTTTAATATAACCGTATTGGTTATCTAATTTAAGGGCCACATCTACACTCTTCAAGGGTATTGGTTCTCGTTTTACCACAATATTTTTTCGTTCTTGGGTCGTTTTGCGATAAATCTCCAAGGTAATTGCTGTTCCTTCATCTCCTCTCAGTACTGACGACACCGTATCGGAAGAGATTTCCTTTCCGTGCAATACGCGTTGATTTGCTTTGAGGATGCGATCTCCTGCCAGAATACCGGCATGAATGGAAGGTCCTCCTTCGATTGATTTAATCACCGCCAACGAATCTTGGTATAAATAATATTGAACCCCAATACCGACAAAGCTTCCTTGCATCGATTCTGTCACCTCTTTCATCAAATCTTTCCCGATGTACACCGAATGCGGATCTAATTGTTCTAAAATCGTACTAACGGTGCGATCTACAATAGAATCCGTATCTACTTGATCTACGTATTCTTGCTCAATAAAATCGAGCAAGCGATTGAGTTTTAGTTTATTGTGATTCGTGAAAAAATTACCTTGAGAACGCTGAGAGGCAGACACTAAAAAACCACCTAACAAAACGCCAAGAGAAATAGATACTGCAACAATAAAAGGCCAAAAAAACTTTTTCATAACAACTGCATTAATCTAAATCTTCGATATGGACTACTTCAACACCAGCTTTATGCAGAAATTCAATACCTGCCATATCTTTATATCCTTCTACGTATACGACGCGTTTAATACCCGCTTGATGGATTAATTTACTACAATCGCGACAAGGAGACATCGTAATATACAAGGTTGCATCTTGACAGCTTTGGGTAGAACTGGCTACTTTGAGAATAGCGTTCGCTTCGGCATGTAGTACATACCAATGTGTTTGGTCAAATTCATCCTCACAACAGTTATCGAATCCTGTAGGGGTTCCATTATATCCATCCGATATAATCATTCGATCTTTGACAATGATAGCGCCGACTTTTTTTCGCTTACAATACGACAATTGTCCCCATTCACGTGCAATACGCAAATAAGCTTTATCGTACTTAGTTACTTTAGGATTTGACATAAACCTCTATTTTATAACTCTTAATATACGACAAAAATACACATAAGTTTCACGTGACTCTCTATACTATTTTGAAATAATGTGACACTAGACGTAGAATTCCAAATTAAACGAAATGAAATCGCTTACTGTACCCCACTTTAACAGCAGTAATCGCTTCTTTTTTTTATTGAATACACGAATTATTATAAAGATTTTTTGTACATTACTTCTAATTAACACCTTAAACCAATTAACAACAAAAAAGAACTCAATATGGCTTATTTAGATTTGTATGACAGTGGCTTTAAAGAGCGTAACAAGGGACATTTTGCGTCTATTGTTCGCGTGGCTTTAGCCAACGGAGATATCAGTGAAGAAGAGCTTAAATTCTTAAATGAATTAGCGGATAAATTAGATATCACAGTAGAAGACTATGAGAAAATCATGGCCAACCCCGAAAAATACCCTGTTAACCCTCCCTATTTGGAGATTAACAGAATTGAACGTTTATATGATTTAGCGCGTATGGTGTATGTGAATCATGTATTAGGACCTAAACAGAAAGATATTTTACGCAAATTTACAGCGGCATTAGGCTTTACAGGTGACATTGATTTAATTGTCAACAAATCACTATCACTCTTAGTGTTAGGCGTTGATATCGACACTTTCATAACCGAAATACAACAGTTAAAACATTAAAAAAAGGAGGTTTACTTAACGGTAAACCTCCTTTTTTTAATTTCTTTTTTATTGGTGTAAAGCCATAAATTCTTCCGCTTTTTCCACCATGTTTTTACTTCCACAGAAGAAAGGAACACGTTGATGTAGCTCCGTTGGCTCAATTTCCATAATGCGATTGTAACCATCTGAGGCTCTTCCTCCCGCTTGCTCCATAATAAAAGCAATCGGATTACATTCATACAACAATCTCAATTTCCCTTTTGGTGCTTTCGTACTTGTTGGGTAAATGTAAATTCCTCCTTTTAAAATGTTGCGGTGAATGTCCGATACTAAGCTTCCGATGTAGCGTGCAGAATATGGGCGATCACCTTGTTCTTCTTGACAGTATTTCAAATAGTCTTTTACTCCTTGTGGGAATTGAATATAGTTTCCTTCATTGATAGAATAAATACTTCCGTCTTCTTTAATCTTCATATTAGGATGAGACAAATAGAAGGTTCCAATTGCAGGATTTAGCGTAAATCCGTTCACTCCTGCCCCTGTTGTGTACACCAACATCGTTGATGAACCATACACGATATAACCTGCTGCCACTTGATTTTCTCCTTTTTGCAAGAAATCCTCTAACTGAACTGGTGTTCCCTCTGGTGTTACACGACGATAGATAGAGAAGATTGTTCCCACCGAAACGTTCACATCAATATTAGATGATCCATCTAGCGGATCAATTAACACCACATATTTGCTATCGTTATCTCCTTTTTTACCGTGAATGGTAATAAAATCATCTTCCTCTTCCGAAGCAATTCCACATACAATTTCGCGATTAACTAAGGTATTGATAAAAACTTCATTCGCGTAAACATCTAGTTTTTGTTGTTGCTCTCCTTGTACGTTTTCTGTACCAAAAGCCCCAACAATATCAACTAAACCTGCTTGATTTACTTGGTGGCTAACTACCTTTGCAGCAAGTCGTAAAGAGTTAATTAAACGAGAAAGCTCTCCTGATGAGAATTTAAAATCCTCTTGTTTGTCAATAATAAACTCCCCTAGTGTTTGGTGTCTTTTTGTTGTCATGGAAAAATGATTCTTTAGTTGTGTATTTTGCTGTGCAAATATCGTTAATTTTGTCATTCAAACGAAGTTATTAACCATAAATCCAACAAAAGACATGAATGTTAGAACAGCTACTCCAGCTGATATGCCAGCTGTACTACAATTAATTCAAGAGTTAGCCACCTTTGAGCAGGAACCCGATGCGGTTGTCCTTACTGCAGAAGATTTGATCCGAGATGGGTTTGGCGCGCATCCTCTTTTTCGCGTATTAATTGCAGAGCACCAAGACGAAATCATAGGTATGGCTCTTTTTTACTACCGCTATTCTACTTGGAAGGGCAAAACCATCCACCTCGAAGACCTCATCGTCACAGAAAAAGCAAGAGGTACAGGAGCAGGAATGGCTTTATATAAAAACGTGATTCAACTTGCCAAAGAAGAACAAGTTAGACGCGTAGAATGGGTCGTTTTAAATTGGAATAAGCCCGCTATCGACTTTTATCAAAAGTCTGGCGCTCATGTTTTGGAAGATTGGTATACTGTACAAATGGATGAACAAGGCATTCACGCCTTTATCAATAAGTAGTAGACGATGAAAATATATAAATTTGGTGGAGCTTCGGTAAAAGATGCCGATAATGTGAAAAATGTAGCTCATGTTTTGCGTACTGTCGGTTATGCTGACAGTTTGTTAATCGCATCTGCTATGGGAAAAACGACAAATGCATTGGAAGTGGTTGTTTACAATTATTTTCAAAACCGATTTGATTTGGCGGAATCTGTACAAGTTGTTAAAGAGTATCACCTTGTCATTTTACAAGCGTTATTCACGGATACAACCCATACCGTTTATCAGGCAGTGGATGCATTATTTGAATCCCTAACGTCTTTTTTACTCAACAATAAATCGCCCAACTACAATTTTGTTTATGATCAGATTGTCAGTTATGGTGAACTATTATCCACGACCATTTTGCACCATTATTTACAATTTGAAGGCATAGAAAACACGTGGATAGATGCGCGAAATTTAATTAAAACCGATACTACCTATCGCGATGCGAATGTACAATGGGACATCACCGAAGAGGCTATTACCCATGCGATAGACAAAAAAGAACTTTATATCACCCAAGGATTTATCGGTTCTGATTACAATGGTTTTTCTACGACTTTGGGAAGAGAAGGCTCCGATTACTCTGCGGCTATTTTTGCCTATGCCTTGCATGCCGAAAGTGTAACCATTTGGAAGGATGTACCAGGGGTACTCAATGCTGATCCTCGTTATTTTGAGGAAACGACATTGTTAGAGCAAATTTCCTATCAAGAGGCCATCGAATTAGCCTTTTATGGGGCCTCCGTCATACACCCAAAAACCCTACAACCCCTGCGTCAAAAGGAAATTCCCTTATATGTAAAATCATTTGTCAATCCAACATTAGAAGGAACAGTCGTTTCTAAAGGAGCAGATTTAAAACCGGCCATTCCTTGTTTTATCGTGAAAAAAAATCAACTGTTGATTTCACTGTCTTCTAAAGATTTCTCCTTCATTATGGAACAGAATATCAGTGATATCTTCAAATTATTTTGCGAATACAACATCAAAGTCAACGTCATTCAAAACTCAGCCATCAGTTTTTCGGTTTGTGTGGAAGATAAGTTTAATCACTTTGAAGAATTGCGTCAAAAGCTCAACGATCAATATCGAGTAAGCTACAACGAAAATGTTTCACTCTATACCATTCGCCATTTTGACGAAACCTCAGCAGATCAGATTTTGAAAGATAAAACCCTGTTGTTGAAACAAGTAAACAGAGAAACGATGCAAATGGTAACGAAAGAATAAACAAATAGCTTCAAGGAATTGGAGCTATTTTTGTTTTCGACATTCTCCTTTACTCCTCCCCTTCTATTGTTAAATATTATGATAAATACACTACTTTTGACGAAATGGAGTTTATACTTAGATGAATCTACAGCGATTTTTATTTCTTTTACTTTTTTGGTATTCTTGTTCTTTTGCACAGGAAGGAAATTCGCTGTATAAAAAACAGGTTTGGGAAGAAATACAAACCGAGTTTCAACTGCCCAATACGCCATTAAACAATAGCTATTTCGAAATTCGAGATACTCAGCAGGTCCTAGTACCCTCATCGGCTTATCGCGTCAATTTTGACACCAATACTGTTACACTGCTAGAACCAGCGCTCGCCTTTCCGTTGACACTCTATTATTTAGAGCTTCCCTCTTTCCTAACTACTCCGATTAGTTATTACGATACCTCGCGTATTGTTCCCAACGAGGCTGGTAGTTTTACCTATCAACACCAAGGAAATAATCGCTCTACTTTCGTTCCATTTGAGGGATTAAATACCATGGGAAGCTTATCGAGAGGCTTAACAATGGGTACAAACCAAAGTGCGGTTACCTCCTCCAATTTAGATTTACAAATTACAGGTAATTTATCTGATCGCGTTAAGATTCGCGCTTCTATTCAGGATAATAATTTACCCTTACAATATGGGGGATATTCACAGAAAATAAATGAATTTGACCAGATTTTTATCGAGTTATTTTCCGATGATTGGTCTATTCGAGCGGGAGATATATTCCTAGAAAATCGGGCAAGACGCTTTTTAAACTTCAACAAAAAAGTACAGGGATTATCCACGCGATTTACCTTTGGAGATGACGAGCATAAAACGACCGTTGAGGCCGCAGCCGCTTTAGCGAGAGGGCAGTATTCCCGCAGTACATTTAACGGTCAAGAGGGAAACCAAGGTCCTTATAAATTAAAGGGAAGCAATGGAGAATTGTATATTTTAATTGTTTCTGGCTCAGAAAAAGTATATGTCAATGGTTTACTCCTCAAACGAGGAGAAGAAAATGATTATGTCATTGATTATAATTCGGGCGAATTGCGTTTTACTACGCGATACCCCATCACCTCCGATATGCGAATTGCCGTAGAATACCAATATACGGATCGCAATTACACGCGCTTTGTTGGATATGGAAACATTCAACACGAAGCCCAAACCTGGCAATTGGGACTCAGTGTATTCACTGAAATGGATTTAAAAAATCAATCCCTCCAACAAAATTTAACTGAAGATCAAATTAACATACTCAAACAAGCAGGAAATGACCCTACCCGTATGATGGCTCCTTCAGCTTATCGAGATACGTATTCGGAAAACAAAGTATTGTACACAAGAGAACAGGCCCCAGACGGACAGTTCTACTATGTTTTCTCAACAGATCCAGAAGCAGAACTTTATCACGTAACTTTTACTGCTGTGGGGAATAATCAAGGAGATTACGCGCTAAAAAGCACGCAATCCATTGGCCGTATTTATGAATACAGCGCCCCCATTAACGGTGTGCCACAAGGGAACTACTCACCTATTGTCAAGCTCATTGCTCCTATACAAAATACCATTGCTACAGTCAATGCGGCCTATAATCCCTCAGAAAAAACATCCATCGATCTAGAGCTGGCCTTTAGCAATCACGACGCCAATCTATTCTCTTCGATGGATCAAGAAGAAAATAAAGGATGGGCTACTGCCATAAAAGGGAAACAACGCCTCTGGACCAATGACAAAAGCCAGCTGAACGTTTTAACTGATGTTCAATTTATCCACAAAAATTTCCATGCATTAGAGAATTTGTTTTCTATTGAATTTGATCGGGATTGGAATTTACAATTTGCAGAAGGCAATCAGAGTTTGGTTACTGGAGGATTAGAGTTTATCATCCCCGGTAAAGCTTCGGCTACATATTTGTTTGAACAGCTCAATTTTGGATCCGATTACAAGGGAAATAGACAGAATCTAACTGGAAAATGGCAAGCCAAACCTTGGATTGCACAAACACAAAACAGCGTAATGCAAGCAGATGGCTTACTAACTAAATCAACCTTTGTTCAGAGTCACTCCCAGGCAAAATATTATTGGAGCAACAACTACATAGGAACTAAACTTGATTTTGAACAAAACAAAGAAACCAATCAGGAAACACAAGTACTAAGTCCGTTGAGTCATCGTTATTCCTCCTTAGATTTATTTGTAGGAAGAGGAGATTCGCTTGGGCAAAATATTGAATTAGGATATCAATTTAGGCTCAATGACAGCTTGCAAAACAATCAACTGCAACGCTTTTCAAAAGCGCATACCCTTTACCTCAAATCTCAAGTATTAAAATCTGAAACAAGAGACCTAAACCTATACGCAAACTATCGCTCCGTTCGACATGAAGAGGCGAATAAACCGACAGAAAATACCATCAACAGTGTGTTGACCTATCGCGACCAATTTTTCAAGGGATTTGTACAAGCGCATACCTTATATGAAATTAGTGCGGGAACGATTGCTCAACAAGAATTCACCTATCTAGAGGTAGAGCCTGGTCGGGGTCAATATATGTGGATAGACTACAACAACAATGGTATTCAGGAATTGGAGGAATTTGAACTCGCTCCTTATCCCGATTTAGGAAAATATGTGCGCTTATATTTGCCTAGTCAAGTCTTTTTACCAACCAATCAAAATAAATTCACCCAAACCCTTACCTTAAATCCCGCCGCTACCTGGCAAAATGCAACAGGTATTAAGCGTGTGTTAGCGTTTTTCTACAATCAAACGTCTTATAGTATCGATCGGAAAGACCTGAAAAAAGGCAATCAAATTCGACTACATCCCTTTATCTCAGATGAAGAACAAATGGTGGGTTTACTAGAGAATTTCAACAATTACTTGTATTATAACCGCGGGAAAAAACGCCACAGCGTAACCTATATGTACACCCAATCAAAAAGTAAGAATTTACTTTCCTTTGGTTCGACAGAAAACACCATTACAACGCATCAATTGGGGTATAACCACCTCATCCGAAAAACTTGGTTGATTGACCTTTTGGGCAAGACAACCCAACAAGAAACGAAATCTCCTTCTTATGCAAGTAAGAATTACGAACTTCAAATTCAAGGTTTTGAAACGAAAATATCCTATCTATTTTCCTCTCAAGCTCAAGTAGATCTCTTCTATAATTTTCAAGAAAAGAAAAACCAAACCGCCGATTTTGAAACCTTAGAGCAACATCGTCTGGGCGTATCTTTTACAGTCAATCAACTAAAATTATTCACAATGAACGGGGAGTTTTCCTTTTTTCAAAATACCTTTATGGGAAATGCCTTTTCTCCCATTGGTTATCAAATGCTAGAAGGATTGCAACCTGGAAAGAATATGACTTGGCGCTTGATGTTTCAAAAAAATCTAACAAATTACTTAGATTTGAGTCTGAACTATCAAGGTCGAAGCAATGAATCAACCGCAACCATCCACACGGGAAGCGTGCAGTTGAGAGCGTTTTTTTAAGTGAGGATGAGGGGTGAGATGATGAGGGGATGTGAAGGTGTGATGATGAGAGGGTAAGGCGATATGAAGGTGTAGTGATGAGAAGGTGTGGCAAAGGCAATTTGCCCAGTAACTGTCACTTCTCTTTTCTCACAAAAATTGAGATTATAAAATTAGGACTAGAAACTAAACCGTGCACTGTAAACTGTTCACCGTAAACTATAAACCACCATGTATAGCGATAAATATTCCCTTTGTTTTCAGCCAGATGCTACCTTGATTGAGCAAGTCAAAGTCATGAAATTACAACTGGGGGATGCCATTGGTTGGTATAACAGTAAAAATTCCCTCGCGCATTTAACGATTGCTGAATTTCAAGCGAGTGAAAAGGATATTGAGCGCATGCATCAACAGATACTGCGTTGTTGTTCGGGATTTACTCCTGTAGAAACCCATCTATCTTCTTTTGGTACTTACCCCAATGGCACTTTTTTCTTGGAAGTGGATGCCATTGCCAAACCCCAGTTAAAGGCCTATGCACAAAAATTATTTCAGACCTTACAGTTGAAAAATGCATACAAATGTACAGATCCCCATTTGTCCATTGGACGCAAACTAGATGAAACTAAAATTCAACAAGCGCATGCCTTATTTGAAAAACCTAACCTTTCTTTCTGTTGTGATTTAATTGTTCTTCGTCGCCTCAATATGGAGCGTCGACAGTTTGATAACATCAGCCACTATCCCTTTTTATCGCAACCGATAGAAGAAGACCTTCAATTAACACTATTTTAAAATACAGATCTTTATTGTTTTCTTTTTGACAAATGACAAGTTCTATTTTTCATTTTTTCCTTATTTTTGAGTTTACACAAAACTTAAATTATGGAAAACAGCAACAATAATACACTGACGTGGGATGAGTTTATGAAAGTTGAAATGCGCGTTGGTACGATTATTCAAGCCGAAGAATTCAAAGAAGTTCGCAATCCTGCTTACAAATTAGTGGTTGATTTTGGTGAGGAACTTGGTTTGAGAAAAACATCAGCTCAAATTACCAAATTATATACCACTGAAGAGTTAATAGGCAAACAAGTGATTGCTGTGGTAAACTTCCCTCCAAAGCAAATTGCCAATATTATGAGTGAATGTTTGGTAATGGGTGCTGTAGAAGGAAAAGAAGTTACCCTAATGAGTTTAGACAAACCGGTGAAAAACGGGTTGAGAATAGGATAAAAAAAAGGTTTCGCCTGCGAAACCTTTTTTTTGTTATTGATGGAGCAAAGCATATAAAGCAAAAGTACCTAACCAATGGCTACCCATATAGTCATCATTGGTAATATTGCCAAAGGAAGATTCAAAATGCTGCTTTCCAATCCCTTTAAGATGCGTTAATTCTGGTAATTTCTTTGCTAAATCACTCAAACAAGTAGCTCTACTGAAATTCAATCCATCCAAGTGAACCAAATGTCCATCGGTACGATCAGACACCTTTCCTACTTCCAATTGGAAGTCGGGTTGGAATAAATCAGGTAAAAATGCCGTTAACCAAGATCTAAATGCGGCTGTATCTAAAATCTTACTCATTAATCGCGCCTCTTCTAAACAAGGAGATAAAAAATCGTGTCCACTAGGTTCAAAAGCTAGATTGCAATTGGCGTCTTTCACATATAAGCGATTTGCCGTTTCAGTGAGTAACTGTTCAAAGTCTGTTTCTTTCATTAATCGCGCATATTCTAAAGACAGCGATAATCCATACGCGGTATTATCATGTGTTCCCGTTCGAATAGGATAATTCAGATTGGGAAGATAGGTTTCGTAACGCTCCATTAATACCTTTGCTAAAGGTTTTAAGAGTTCCGCCCAACGTTGAGCATCCTCATCTTCCCAAGTAGCTAAAGCACCGTGCAATTGGAACAACCAGGCCCATCCATAAGTGCGCTCAAAGGTTTTGTTGTTGGGATCATCAAAAAATGCCAATTCTACTTGTACATTTTCCGCTGTAATCAACAAATTCAGGCGTTGGCGAATCTGGTGTGCTTCATCGAGTGCAGGAAAGCGCTTCATCAGTTCGATAATCGACCAATACCCGTGTACTGCCGAATGCCAATCAAAACAGCCATAAAAAACAGGGCGCAATTGTTTAGGCGTTTTTAAATCAGCATCAGCCCCTAATACTTGTCCCAATTTATTTGGATATTCTTGTTCGATACAATGCAAAGGCAAAGCAATTATTTTCTCCGCTTCCTTGATACTCAACGGCAAAGGGGCTACTTCCTCCACAGCTGTCCTAACGTGCTCCTCTCCTTTTTTTTCCTTAGGCGTACATCCCAAAAACAATCCTGCTAGGATACCCAAACTAATTTTTCTCATGAATTTACTTTTATGCTCTAATGTAGGGATTATTTGAAAATAAAGACTTTAAAAAATTGAATTTTCCAATCCTATATAGTTGGAATCACACTCTTAATAAACTGATATTCTATTTCTTACAAAAAACAAATGGGAATAAAATTAATGTATTGTAACCTCTTACTTTTTTGTACATTTGAAATAAAAAATGCAAAAATTCATCGTATCATTTGTAGGCTTATTTTTAGTGGCTCTCACAATAAGTTCTTGTGATAATAAATCGCTAAATTCCTCTAAAGCCCTTAGTGCAATCGAATCGTACATGGAAACGCAACCCATATACGAGAGTACCACATTCACTGTTGGAGAAACGAAATTGAGAAAGAAAAAAGACGCTGAGTTGATTGAACGCTACCAACAATTATCAGATGAAGGATATCTAAATCTCGCTGATTTCACGGCAAAAAAACGCTTTCTTTCCAAAGACAGTATCTGGCAAGGAACGATTAAGTTAACGGAGAAATCTCACCCTTACGTATTAGAGCAGAAAGGCAATAAAATAAGAATTAAAACCATTGAATACTTGGTAGACAAAGACAATGGCTTTCAATTGGATGCTAAAGGTAAAAAATCAGCAACAGCAACAGTGATGTTAAAGAAAAACCCAACGCCTTTTCACTTTCTAAAAGAGGATAAATCTCCACATACGGAGTTTATAACGAAGAAATTTAAAATGAAGTACGCAGAAGAAACCGGTTGGAGAATTACAAACTAAACAAATGGGGAAAAATATTTTCATTTTAATTTTGATACAAGGCCTCATGGCCGTGTTAATGGCTTTTATGATTTCCAAAATGTCTTTCATGGGACGCATGGGCATCACGTTTTTATATCGGGAATATCTCGTTCTAAAGTCGCCTTGGAAAACAGCGGCGCTCATTTTTTGCGTTCAGCTTTTTCTCCTTGTGATTTTGGCCTTTTTCAAGTATTTTACACCGGCAAAAATTGCCAATGCACTAGCTATTTTTACTATTTTCGTAGGACTTGGCGCAGCTTACTTCACCTATCTCGATTTTACAACAACCTCACACAAGTATATGAAAAGCAATTTTCACCTGGGGGTTTATCTGTTTTGGGTGGCTTGGATTTTTTCAGCAATTTTCTTTCTTTTTTTAAAGAAAAAGAAAGTCACCTTGACTAATTTAGAGGGATCGACACCAAATCCAGAAACAAAATAATTCAGTACTAGTAAATAAACGGTTTTTATGAGAGCATTACCTATATTTTTGATATTCACTCTTGCGCTTGGTTTGGCAAGTTGCACAGATAAAAGCAAAGAAACAGCAGAACCACAGCGCATCAAACTAGAACAAAATCAAACGGAAACAAAACCCGTTCAAATTCCCATGCACGGAACCAGAGAAAACAGTTCTTCAGGGATGACCTCTTTCAAAATCAAAGAGGATATGAAAGAAAATGTTGAACCAAAAAATAACAAACAAGAATAAGGTTTTAACACCCTACTTTGTTGTAATTGATAAAAAATTGTTAAGTTTACTTATCAAACCAATAGGCTAATCATGAAAAATTATTTAGTTGCGTTATCAACGCTATTACTCTTAGGCTTAACTGCTTGTAAAGATACTGGAAAAGCACCCTCAAATGTAACGATTGATGGAGCTACTACAGAACAAACTGCTACACCAACTGATGGACAAGCAACACCTGGTCAAAGTACACCAGCAACAGCAAACGAAGGTGCCGTAGCGAGTAATATCAATCCAGCTCATGGACAACCGGGGCACCGTTGTGATATTCCAGTAGGAGCACCGTTAGATACGCCTCCTGGAGGTGGTAATGCGATGCAAGCGGCTCCACAACCAGCAACTTCTGGTCAAGGGCAACCGTTCTTAGTCAATGATGATGCTAAAAACCGCATCATACAAGAACAAGGAAAACCAGCAACGGCAAATAGTGGAAAAATCAATCCTCCACACGGACAACCAGGACATAGCTGTGAAACTCCAGTGGGACAACCACTACCATAATGTAGTTATTTTATTATTTAATATCCGTATAAAAAGGCGAAATCGATTCGATTTCGCCTTTTTTGTTGTCTAATTCGCCCTAAAAGAAGAAAAAAACACAACAAAATAATCCATTCAACTTCCAGCAATATTGTTTATTTTTGCAATCTTATTAATTTCATATAGAATATAGTTTATGATACAAGATCCGAAGAGATATACGCTAACTGCGGCATTGCCTTATACCAATGGGCCAATCCATATTGGACACCTAGCAGGTGTTTATGTTCCAGCTGATATTTATGCTCGATTCTTGCGAATGCAAGGCAAAGATGTTGCCTTCATCTGTGGAAGCGACGAACACGGGGTGGCTATTTCTATGAAAGCGAAAAAAGAAGGTATTACCCCTCAACAGGTAATCGATAAATACAACGGCATTATCAAACAATCTTTTGAAGACTTTGGTATTTCTTTTGACAACTATTCTCGTACATCTTCGTCTATTCACCATCAAACAGCTTCTGAATTTTTCAAGAAACTGCACAACGAAGGTAAATTTATTGAAGAGGTTACTGAGCAATTATACGATGAGCAAGCACAACAATTCTTGGCTGACCGTTTTGTAACGGGAACTTGTCCGAAATGTGCGAATGAAGAAGCGTATGGAGACCAATGTGAAAAATGTGGTACTTCGTTAAATGCTACGGATTTAATTAATCCTAAATCGACCCTTACAGGAAGTAAACCGATTTTAAAAGCAACTAAACACTGGTTTTTACCTCTAGATCAATACGACGGATTCTTGCGTGAGTGGATCTTAGAAGGACACAAAAACGATTGGAAGCCCAATGTGTATGGACAAGTAAAATCATGGTTAGATGATGGTCTAAAACCGCGCGCGGTAACGCGTGATTTGGATTGGGGTATTCCTGTTCCTGTTGCAGGAGCAGACGGAAAAGTATTATACGTGTGGTTTGATGCTCCTATCGGATACATTTCCTCGACGAAAGAATGGGCACAACGCGTCGGTAAAGATTGGGAACCGTATTGGAAATCCGAAGATACTAAATTGGTTCACTTCATCGGAAAAGACAATATTGTATTCCACTGTGTTATTTTCCCTGCCATGTTAAAGGCAGAAGGAAGTTATATCTTACCAGATAATGTACCAGCCAACGAGTTCTTGAACTTAGAAGGAAACAAATTATCTACGTCTAAAAACTGGGCGGTTTGGTTACACGAGTACTTGGAAGATTTTCCTGGAAAACAAGATGTATTGCGTTATGCCTTAACCGCAAATGCACCCGAAACAAAAGACAATGACTTTACATGGAAGGATTTCCAAGCGAGAAATAACAACGAATTAGTGGCTATTTTTGGAAACTTCATCAACCGTGTCGTGGTATTAACGAATAAGTATTACAACGGGGTAGTTCCACAACCACATGCATTTTCTGATGTGGATATTGCTACGTTACAAGAATTAAGAGCCTATCCAGCCGTAATTGAAAGTTCAATCGATCGTTACCGTTTCAGAGAGGCTTTGGGTGAAGTGATGAATGTGGCTCGTTTAGGAAATAAATACTTGGCAGATGAAGAACCTTGGAAGTTAATCAAGGAAGATGCGGATCGCGTACAAACACAAATGTATGTGGCTTTGCAAATTGCTGCGGCGTTAAGTACGTTAGCTGAGCCTTTCTTGCCATTTACAGCGACAAAATTAAAATCGATCTTGCGCTTAGAAACACCAATCGCTTGGTCTGCTGTTGAAATTGATCAACCATTAATTCAACATGGACACCAAATTGGCGAAGCTGAATTGTTATTTGCTAAGATTGAAGACGAAGAGGTTCAAAAGCAATTGGATCGTTTAGAAGCATCTAAACAAGCAAATAAAGCAGCAAATGCTGTAGTGGAGTCCCAAAAAGAAACCGCTACCTATGACGATTTTGCTACATTGGATTTACGTGTAGGAACGATTGTAGAAGCAGAAAAAATGCCAAAAGCAAACAAGCTTTTAGTCTTAAAAGTAGATACGGGATTGGACGTGAGAACGATTGTATCGGGAATTGCAGAACATTTCAAACCAGAAGAGATCATCGGAAAACGCGTAACCGTGTTAGCAAACTTAGCACCAAGAGCTCTACGTGGGGTAGAAAGTCAAGGGATGATTTTAATGACGGAAGACGCCAATGGTAAATTGGTATTCGTCAACCCAGATGAAGAGGGTGTACAAAACGGAGCAACGATTAATTAATATAATCCAAAAATAAAGCCTGCAATTGCAGGCTTTATTTTTTTATCTCCATACACTACTTTCTTCCAAAAGCAACAAATCATCCGAGTCCAATTCAACTTGAGTTGCACGAATCAGACTTTGCAATTGAATAGCATTGGTAGCACTGACAATAGGCGATGTAATAGTAGGTTGATGCAGCAACCAAGCGATGGCCACTTCCGCACTCGTAGCACTGTGTTTACGTGCAATTTGAGCGAGCCCATCCAAAATACGCAATCCTCTATCGTTTAAATAATGTTCCACCATCATTTTACGGGCACTGCCTTCCAAATCAGCGGTTGATTTATATTTTCCAGACAAGAAACCACTCGCTAATGCAAAATAAGGCATTACAGCAAGGCTTGTGTCTGTTACTATATTCATGTACTCAGACTCATACTTTTCTCTGTCGTAGAGGTTGTAAAGCGGTTGTAGGGCGATGCACTTCGTCCATCCTTTCTCTTCTGCTACTTGATTGCTTTCAACTAAGCGTTCACCACTTAAATTCGAAGCTCCAAGTGCACGAACTTTTCCTGCTTGAATCAATTCTTGAAAGGTTCCCATGATTTCTTCTACTCCAACATTCACATCATCGTGATGGGAATAGTACAAATCGACATAGTCTGTACGCAAACGCGTCAAAGACGCATCAATTCCATCGATGATTTGTTGTCGGGTCAAGCCTCGTTCTACCCCTTGCATGCCACCGCCTACTTTGGTAGCTAAGACTACATCCTGTCTTTTCTTGCTTTCAGCAAACCATTTTCCTAAAATACGCTCCGACTCTCCCCCCGTATTTCCAGCTACCCAATGTGAATAACTATTAGCGGTATCAATAAAGTTAATCCCTTGCTCATGCAACTCATCTAGCATGCGCAGCGATGCTTTTTCATCTAAAGTCCATCCAAATACATTTCCACCGAAACAAATTTCGGAAATAGCGATTTCTTTTGTTAAGTGTTTTCTTTTCATTTGACTGTTTTGTATTTCCTTATTGTTATTCGATTTATCCTATCCCTCCCAACTTACGAAAAAATAGAAAAGCATCCAATAAAAAAAGGATGGTTATTGCTAACCATCCTTTTGTATCTTTTGATTTTAATTTACTAGAAATTAAATCTCATTGTTAAGTTCCATGTTCTACCTGCTCCTAACATAACTTCGTTACGAACATCAATTCCTTTCCATGTTGTACTTTCAGGAGTTGCTTGGATATTTGTTCTTGCAGAAGAAATATACGTTGTATCGAATACGTTATTCACGTTGAAACGCATAGTTAAAGCGTTTTGTTTTTCTTTACCTACTTCCATGCGGTAAGATAATCCAGCATCAAATAAATTGAATGCAGGAAGTTTCATTGAACCACTTTTTTCTTTTGAATCTGTTTTTTCAACATCTAATGAACCATAGAAATTATCATTATATCGGTAGTTAGCATCGATTTTCAATCCTTTTACGATTTCATAGCTAGCTCCTAAGTTAGCAATTAACTGAGGTGCTCCCCCAACTTTTGCTCCATCAATATATAAAGTCTTTGTTTTAAATCCAGACTCAGCTTCTCCTGGTGTATTATAGATCGGTTGATTCGTCTCTTCGTTATAGTACGTTCCTGTAACATTTGAAGCATAGTGCCAATCTCCCCAAGAGAAAGATCCTGTTATTGTTAAACGATCAACTGGGTAGTAAATGAAATCCATTTCCATACCTGTGTGAATTTGTTCCACACCAACTAAAGTAGCGTAACCATTAACAAGTAAATCCTTACCATCTGAACCTTTTTCACCTGTTGCAAATTTACCTGTTGCGCGTGTTACTCTGTCTTTCCAAGACGTTCTATATAAGTTTAAGTTCGCTCGTAATTTATGACTTCTATATCCATAACCCGCTTCTAAACCAAATACTTTTTCATTTGTTAAATCAGGATTCAACGTATTCGTATTGTTTAAGTACACTCCATTATTCATAAATGGTTGACGAGAGAAATAACCTGAATTCACAAATACGTTGTGGTTTTCATTGATGTTATAGTTTGCTCCCCCTTTAATACTACCCCCTAAGATACTTTCCCATTTTGTTCTGTAATCTTTTGCTCCTTGAGCAGTAGAACGGTCATAATTGAAATAGTCCACACGTTGCATCCATTGGTTAGAGATTGCTCCTTGAACGAATACTGAAAGATCATCTTTAGAGTATTCTACTTGTCCAAATCCTCCTAACCATTTCACATTACCATCATTATGGTAACCAACTTTTTCTCTATTATTCCAATTTACCCATGGATTCATTGAAGCTTTAGCATCATACGTTTGGTTTACGACATAATGTTGATTTCCATTATTTTTATTTTTAGCTACATAATAACCATCAGCACCCATTAAATTATCTAATAATTGGTAGTGGTATCCTTTGTAAATACGTGCATCAGCACCAAAATCAACCGTCCAGTTTTCATTTACTTTAGCACTCAAATTAATTACAGTACCATACCAATCGTGTGAATTAATGCTTGAGCGACGAGCCCATCCACCTCTAGTCGTTTTATTTCTATTATCAAAATCGGTAACATAATATCCTTGTTGACCCGGATTCATAGGATCATCCATCAAACTATTACTTGTTCCATTTCCGATAGGCTCTCCTTTTTTATTAAGTTCTTTCCAATCAGCGATAGTTTCACCTCTATTCCAAGCAGCGATATCATCAAAACGCATATGTCCATTAGCATCTCTTACTTCCGTACCGAAATCTCTGTATCCGTTTGGCCCACCACCAATTGTTCCAGTTCCTCCACCACGTCCCCAAGATCCGTAAAATACAGTTCCTAAAGTCCAAGTTTCGTTGATATTGAAATCATAGTTAATTGACATCACTGGTTTATTGTAGTAGTTCGTTTTAAAGTTAAAACGCTCTCCATTATAGAATCCTGTATCAGGGTTGAATCTCTTATTCATTTTTCCATCGTTCCATTTTTGGATATTTTCGATAGAAGCTGAAGTAGAACGTTGATCGTGATCTTGTTTAGCTCCAGTGAATGTAAATTGAACATTGTGACGAGAATCTTTCGATTTGTACCCTAAACCTAAGTAGTAGTTGTACCCTTCAAAACCTGTTCCTTCTACATATCCACTTCCTCTAGTATAACCTAATAATACCGAAGCAGATAAACCATTCTCCAATACTCCTGTGTTATAAGAAGCTAAACCTTTGAAATAATCTCCTGTACCAACACTAGAAGAGATAGATCCACCTTCTTTCGCATCCGATGTACGTGTTAACACATTGATTGTTCCTCCAACAGAAGAAATTGCAATCTTAGAAGAACCTAAACCACGTTGTACTTGCATTGCAGAAGTAACGTCTGATAGACCTGCCCAGTTTGACCAGTATACAGCTCCACCTTCCATATCATTAACAGGCATACCGTTAATTAATACAGCTACGTTTCTTTGGTCGAATCCACGAATATTAATATTCGAGTCTCCATAACCTCCACCACCTTTAGATGCATATACTGAAGGAGTTGTGTTTAAAATTTCAGGAAATTCTTGTGATCCTAATTTTTCTTGAATTTCAGCTGCTTTAATTGTAGAAACAGCAACTGGTGTTTTACGGTCTTTCGCAACGTCTGCTACTCCCATGATCACGATGTCAGCTAACATGTTTTCGTCTGGGTTTAGCACGATATTACCTAAAGTTGCCACTTTGTTTGCATCAACTTTATAAGTAACCGTTTTAGATTGATACCCAATAAAAGAGATAACAACTTCTCCTTTATCGTTATTTACGTTTAAAGTAAACGCTCCATTCGCATCTGTCGATGCACCATTTTGCGTTCCTTTCACCAATACAGTAGCACCCGGTAAGCTCATGTTAAGCTCTCCATCGATAACTGTACCCTTTACTTTGTTTTGTGAAAATGCAGATGTCGACGTAATAACCATTACGATAAACAACATCCAGTTCTTCAAGTTTCTCATTTTGTAAGTGTAAGTGATAAATTAATTTCACCGCAAATGTACAAAAAGAAACTCCTATAATGTTACCTAATTATTAAATTTTGCGTACCTCCCAATTTATTGAATTCTAAACACTTCTATTCCTTAAATAGTAATTCAGTAAAAAGGCAGTGGAACTATCGTGTTTCAATACATTATTCGAAACAATCTCGCTTTGAATATTTTTTGCTAAAACCTTCCCATATTCCACGCCAAACTGGTCAAAACTATAGATATTCCAGATCACACCCTGTACAAAAGTCTTGTGTTCATATAGTGCAACTAAGGCACCGAGCGATTCTGGAGTTAACTTATCAATTAATAAAGTATTGGAAGGCTTATTTCCTGAAAATTCCCTAAAGTTTTGAATCAAAGGCTCTTCATCTTCACTTTCTCGGGTTGCTTCTTTACCGTTTAACAGTGCTTCGGTTTGTCCAAAAAAGTTAGACATCAGAATGGTATGATTCGTATCTTTCTCTGAGAAAGGATTGACAAACCCAATAAAATCGACAGGAATAACTTTAGTCCCTTGGTGAAATAGTTGAAAAAAAGCATGCTGTGCAGATACGCCTACTTCGCCCCAAATCAGCGTCCCTGTTTCATACGTCACCTGATCGCCAAGACGATCTTTATCTTTCCCGTTACTTTCCATGATCATCTGTTGTAAATGCGCAGGAAATTTTTCTAAGAATTGACTATAAGGAACGACAGCTTCTGTTTGATATCCATAAAAATTATTATACCACACGCTCAATAAAGCACAGACAACGGGTATATTATGTTCAAAAGGTGCTTGTCTAAAATGTTGATCCATTTTATGTGCTCCTTTTAACAATTGTTCAAAATTCGGATATCCTATAGCTAAGGCAATAGATAAACCAACGGAACTCCATAAAGAAAATCGCCCCCCTACATAGTCCCACATCGGAAAAATGACAGCGCGATCCACGCCATAAGCAACAGCGCGCTCTACTTCAGCCGTAACCCCGACTAAGTGTTTCGAACTATTATTATGCCCCACAGTGGCTGAAAGCCATTGTACTACTTTATCTGCATTTAATACTGTTTCTTGTGTTGTAAAAGTTTTAGAAACAATCAGCACCAAAGTAGTAGCTGGGTCTAGTTTATTTAATATTGCATAGAGATAATCATCATCGACATTGGAAATAAAATGGGTTTTTAAGTGATTGCGATAATTTTCTAACCCGTTCACTACCATTTTAGGACCTAAATCAGACCCTCCAATACCGATATTGACAATATCTGTAAATGCCTGACCTGTACTAGAGACATAACGCCCTTCGACTACAGCTGTTACAAACTGTTCAATACGTCCTCTTGTTTCTTGAATCTCTTCCAAAACATCTACTCCATCAACCTTAATTGTTGATTGCTGTGTAAAATCGCGTAAAGCCGTATGCAATACGGCTCTATTTTCTGTTTTATTTATCTTCCCTCCAGTAAATAGGGATTCTATTGCTTGTTTCAATTGAACTTCTTCTCCTAATTGGGTCAAATAGGACAACGTTTCTTTTGTGATCTTATTCTTAGAATAATCGAGCAAAAAAGCATCAAATTGAATATTAAATGAGTTTCCCCTACTAGCATCCTCTTTGAAGAGGTCTTGCATTTGGATAAACTTCATTTGCTCAAAGTGCTCACGTAGTTTTGCCCATGCAGCAGTACTCGTAGGATTAATAGCTTGTAACATTTTGATTTGAAACAGAGATTATTTATTAAATTTTTCTTTAATCATAGCATCTAACTCTACTTTTAAAGGTTGAATGTGTTCTTTATAAGCAGGCATATTCTTTTTATCCATAGGTTCTGAGTTAGGAAGAACTTGTCCCAGTGGATCAACTTGTACTCCATTTTTCCAGAATCGATAACACACATGTGGTCCTGTAGCTAAACCCGTACTTCCAACAAGTCCGATTGATTGTCCTTGTTCGACATACTGTCCTTTTTTTACGAGGATTTTAGACATGTGTAAATACTGTGTCGAATAGGTCCCGTTGTGTTTAACTTTTACGTAATTTCCATTTCCGGCAGTATATCCTGTACGTTCAACTACGCCCGAAGCGGTTGTCATAATTGCCGTACCTGTTGGAGCTGCATAGTCTGTTCCGTTATGTGACTTCCACGTTTTTTGAACAGGATGAAATCGACTCTTCGTATATCTTGAGGTAATTCTAAAAAATTTCAACGGTGCTTTTAAGAACATACTCTTCATGGGACGTCCCTCTTCATCATAATAATCTTTTCCTTTAGCACCAGGTCTTTGATAGGGAAATGAATATAAATCTTTACCTCTATAATTGAAATATACAGCTTCTACTTTCGAAATTCCAACATAAACAGTATCGTTAATAAATTTCTCTTCAATTGTTACAGCAAAGCGATCTTCGGGTTTCAGCTTAAAAAAGTCGATCGACCAAGCAAAAATTTGCGACATACGCGTCGCTAAAGACTGATCTACTCCTTCCTTGCTCAAGCTAGCAGATAATGATCCATCTATCGTTGATGCAACAGTTCTTCTTCTAATCGTTACGGGATACGTTTTGGTATAAGCCGTAATACTATCGCGCAAATCAATGACTTGATAACCCGAAATATTAGGATGATAAACGAAAGCGGCTAATTTATCCGGGTTCTTCTTATATTTAATTAGCGTATAAGGTTGTCCCGCTCGGATGCTTCGAACATTAATCGTATCTTTTACCTTGGTAACAATATTGTGTACATCAGATGCATTGAGGTTGTAATCCCCAAAAATCTTGCCTAAATTATCACCAGACCGAATAGTATCCTCTGTTACTACATAGTCTTTTAAATCGAATCCATACAACTCAGCGACAATTTCTTCTACTGTTTCATCCTCTGTATCCGTACTCACTTCCATTTCCCCTTCTTTTTTACAAGAAGCGAAAAGAAGCAAGCCTGCTAACAACATAAAAATTTTATACTTCAAAACTTCCTTTTTTCTATTTTAAACCAATCCTTTACCCCAATTTTCTAATTCTTCTTCTGACCACAAAGCAGGGAAAAATATTCTCTTTTGATATTCTGGCAACATATACTTCTTCCAATCACTTCCTCCAGTTGCCTCTTTGGTAACTCCTGTACTTTCTAAATACTTTAGCGCTGTTTTATAGTGCCCAATCACCCAAGTTACATTAACGGTATAATCGTAATGCTTCATGGCTTGAATTAATTCTGGACACTCTTGTGCTTCTTTAGGAAGTTCAACAAATTTCTGCCATAAATTTGTTTTTTCATAATCTTTCATTGCTTTAACAAAAGTTTGACTGTATTTTTTTTCAAACGCACCTAACAGGTAAGACTTTTCGCCCGTCTTATAATTTTTTCCCGCGGCCTGCCAGTACATAAATTCTAACGCTTCTTCTTCCGAAATATTTTCTGCTAAACTGTGAATATAGCGCTTGTCGATTAAATTTTTCCAGTCTGTCGAAGCAAATTCAATTAAGCGATACTGTGCGCTTTGAAATCCACTCGCAGGCGCTAGCGTATTTCTAAACTTATTGTATTGATCCACATCCATTCCATCACCCATAATGCTAAAAGAATTAGTCAACATATCAAAATATCGGCTAATTCGCATTAATTTATCGGTAAATACATCTACTGCAATTGGTGTAGGAACAGCTAACTGCTCCATCTCCCACAAAATCATTTTAAACAACAACTCATTGACCTGGTGATACATAATAAACACCATTTCATCAGGATATAGCGTACGTTGAATCTGCAACCCTAGCAAGGCATCCGTTTGAATATAATCCCAATACGTTAAGGGTTTACCATGTAGCAATCCTTCCAAATGCACATTGGGGTTCTGCCCCATTTGGGTAAATTTTTCTTCTAAATTTTTTATATGTTGAGCGGTAATATCATTCATTACTTTTCTGTCTTTAATGTTGAAACTAATCCCTTGTACTCTTCTAAATCAGCTTTTAATGAGCCCACAGCTAAACTGGCTTTAATACGCAAAGGCACCTTATTTGCATCAGCAGATACCCAAACAGTCAAACTCTCTTTCTCTTTAAATACACGACCTGCCATCACATAAGGCCTGAAAGACAACGCTTTCACTTTTCCAAATTTTGTCTTTAACTCAGACGTTCCTAAATACAGCAATTTAAAACGAAAAATTTCTCCGTCAAAAAACATATCGATTTCAACCGTTTCATTCTTTTTTAAATTATCTAATTTAGGGTGATTTCTCAAGTAATAAAAAGCCGATACAATATCCTGTACGTCAGTGACAATAGGATAGGTACTTTCTTTCTTTTTCTCGTAATCTTTAACTAAAACATTTTTTTTGGTATAATCAAAAAAACCTTCTTGATCTTTGGTATAGCCACCTTCATCAATTTTTCGAATAAATCGATGGGGTATAACATCTTCCTTATCAAAATAACTTTGATAATCGTCATACACCTTGAAGAATACTTTCGACAGTCCTGTAGTATAACCAATACCTTTCGCATGGTATACACTTTTTCCTTTGTAATTGACTTCGGACAATTTCAATTCTGCAATACCCGCATTCAAAATACCATAAGAGACTCTGAATTTCAAGTATTCTCCTGCTTTAAAAGCTTGAGGTTTAGTTTGTGCAAAACTAATTGTTGCACAGCATAGGAAGGTATAAAAAACAAATAATACTTTTTTCATAGTTGGCTAATTTTATTCAAAAATAACAAACAAAAAAACCCAGTCAAATAATTGACTGAGTTTTTATGCTATTAACCAACCAAAAAACTATAAATTATGAAAAATTTATTACACTCAAATAAAGCTTATGACATCTTTATTTTTGCGAGTGCAAATGTACAGTTTTTTATTGATTATTTATATATCTCCTATCTTTTAACCCCACTTTAACTATAACATACTCAAAATGAATGTTTTTAAGATATTCTTAACTCAGATTATAACGTTCCTCTCAACTCTTGCTCACGCTCGATTGATTCGAAAAGCGCCTTGAAGTTACCTGCACCGAATCCTCTTGCACCCATTCTTTGAATAATTTCAAAGAATAAAGTTGGACGATCCTCTACTGGTTTAGTAAAGATTTGCAATAAATACCCTTCTTCGTCAGCGTCAACTAAGATACTCAATTTTTGCAATTCTTTGATATCTTCTTTCATCATATCCATGTGCACACCTAAACGACCAGGAATTGCATCATAATATGCTTGTGGTGGCGCAGATAAGAACTCAACCCCTCTAGCTCTCATTTGAGAAACGGTTTTGATGATATCATCTGTTGCAACAGCAATATGCTGAACTCCAGGACCATTGTAAAAATCTAAATATTCTTCTACTTGTGATCTCTTCGCTCCTTCTGCTGGTTCGTTGATAGGGAATTTAATACGTCCGTTACCATTTGACATTACTTTACTCATTAATGCAGAGTATTCTGTATTAATTTGTTTGTCGTCAAAAGATAAGAAGTTTACGAATCCCATCACATCTTCGTACCATTTCACCCAAGTATTCATTTCATTCCATCCCACGTTTCCTACCATGTGATCCACGTATTTTAATCCAACTGGCTCTGGATTATAGTCGCTTTCCCATTTCATGAAACCTGGTAAAAACACACCTGTGTAGTTCTTTCTTTCTACAAACATGTGAACCGTTTCACCGTACGTATAGATTCCAGCGCGAACGGTTTCACCGAACTCGTCTTTTTCAACCACTGGCTCCATGTATGATTTTGCACCACGGCTTGTTGTTTCCATATAGGCTTGACGCGCATCTTCTACCCAAAGCGCAACAACTTTAACACCATCTCCGTGTTTTACGATATGGTCATTTAATTCAGACTCCGCTGTTAATGGTGTAGTTAATACGATGCGGATTTTATCTTGTACCAATACGTAAGAAGCTCTGTCTTTCACTCCTGTTTCCAATCCAGCATAAGCTAGTGATTGAAAACCAAAAGCAGTTTTGTAAAAATGTGCTGCTTGCTTCGCGTTACCTACGATAAATTCAACGTAATCTGTTCCCATTAGAGGTAAGAAATCTTGTGCTCCCTCAAATATTTTTTCTAAGCCAAATTCAACCGACTTTACTTCTTTACTCATAATATAGTTTTTGTTGTTGTTTATTCTATTTTTCTTCTTCTAACCACGATTGGTAATATTTTTCATCCGCAATTTTCATTGCTTCTTCAGTTACCATAAGGGGTTTGAATGTATCTACCATTACCGCTAGTTCTTCTGTAACGGTTTTGCCGATTGAACGCTCTGCTGCTCCTGGGTGTGGTCCATGCGGAATTCCCGCTGGATGTAAGGAGATATGTCCTGGTGCAATATCGTTTCGACTCATAAAATCTCCATCGACATAATACAACACCTCATCACTGTCAATATTACTGTGATTGTAAGGTGCTGGAATAGCATCTGGATGGTAGTCATACAGTCTCGGTACGAATGAACAAACGACGAAACCTGCGGTTTCAAACGTCTGATGCACTGGAGGTGGTTGGTGAATGCGCCCTGTAATCGGTTCAAAATCGTGAATAGAAAAGGCATAAGGATAGTTGTATCCATCGTATCCCACTACATCAAAGGGATGCGTAGCATATACCATTTCGAAGATTTCATCTTGCTTTCTCAACTTGATAAGAAATTCTCCTTTTTCATCATGCGTTTCTAAATTTTCTGGACGACGAATATCTCTTTCACAAAAAGGAGAGTGTTCCATCAATTGTCCGAACCAGTTTCTATAGCGCTTAGGCGTATAGAATGGATGTTTAGATTCGACGATAAACAAGCGGTTATCTTCCGTATCGAAATCAATTTTATAAATCATTCCTCTTGGAACAACTAAATAATCGCCGTATTTAAAGGTTAAGTTCCCTAAAAACGTGCGCAGGGTTCCAGTTCCTTTATGAATAAAAATCAATTCATCAGAATCTGTATTCTTGTAGAAATAATCCTCCATTGATTTTTTAGGAGCCGCTAATACAATGGTACAGTCACTATTGGTCAAAACTGCTTTTCGGCTTTCTAGAAAATCATTTTCAGGTTCTACTTGGAATCCTCTTAGTCGGTAAGATTGAATGTTATTTGCTTTCGCAATTTTAGGTGCAACAGAATACTGTTTTCGTATTTCTTTCACCTGTGTAGGTCTGTGTACATGGTACATGTTTGTTGACATTCCGTCAAACCCAACTGTACCAAACAATTGTTCATAGTACAAGTCACCGTTCTCCTTACGGAAAATCGTATGACGTTTAGGGGGAATACTCCCTAAGCGATGATATAAAGGCATAATTACTTATAGTATTAAGGTTGGATAATAAAATTTTTATAAGTAAAAGTTTCTCATTCAGGATTTCTCTTGATCAGAAACTTAATATAAGCCAATAAACCGTCCCATTGTATTTTCATAATATCACAAATATCGAAATAAAATTGATATATCCAACTTGATAACCAAATTTTATTTGCGTATTGCTAAAAGACAATACATTAGCTACTTTTAATTCTTAACTAAAACCAAAATCCAACAGAGAAATACGTATAGCTACCTCCTGTATCTGGTGAATAACTGTACTTCACTTCAATAGGCCCAATCATGGTTTGCATCCCATATCCAATGGCATAACCCGAATAGTTAGATTTGAACAACCATTCGGAACCAGAAAAGATATCTTCTCCTACGTTGGCAAAATTAGCTGAGAGGTTAATATGGTGTTTTTTAAATATTTCATAATCTAGATTCAACGATCCTGTGATATAGGAATTGCCAGCTATACTCAACAAATCATACCCATAGAATGGAATGATATTGTCGCGATCAGCAAACCCATATCCCCCAAGAAAGTACATAAATCCCATGGAAGGTGTATTGCCAATGGTTGCCCCCATACGCGAGCGCAAATCGACAAACAACTTGTCAGCTAAACGCGTTGCATAGCCAACATTTCCAGTAATTGTGGAGAAATTTTGAAAATTATTTAAGTAATCCGAAGAGTAAAAATAATTTTTGTACTCTCCTTTAAACATAAATCCCTTGCGCGGAAAATACTTATTGTCATAGGTGTCAAACGTAAAATTAGCAAATCCGCCCAAATAAGTACTTCGGTCAAAATTACTTTCTTTCACATTCAGCGTATTGCTTTTAATATCGAAATAGCGGTGTTCTAACCCTACAGCTAAGAGGAATTTCTGTTGATAGAAGGTCTGAAAAACTAAGCGATTCTCAATATCTTTATAATCGACATTGAATTTGGCAGGTAAACTAGCGAGATCAACATCAGAAGGCAATTCGAAATGATCATTTCCCAACAACATTTTAAAGCGCAAATCGTGACTGAATTGATTGTATTTGGAATTGATTCCCACACTCCAATAAAAACCATTATCGACAAAGTAATTAAAATTATATCGCACATTATCCCCAACCGCAACATCTAAAGAAGCAATATCGCTCTTCATCAATAGGTTCTTTTGAGTTACATTTACTAAAGCAGCAGATTTATACAATCCATCGTAGTGAACTCCCAGTTTCAAATAGCGTTTCGTTGGGTTTTCAACTACGTCTAACACAAGTTTGTCTCCATCGTCATTCTGATCAAACCGATAGGAGATACTGCTAAAGTTATCCGTTCCATTTAGCTGATCAATTCCCTTTTCAAGATCGTCAAACGAAACCCAGCTATTGGGTTTAAATCCTAATTTTCCGTGTACATAGCGCCTTGTATATCTGGTCAATCCATTGACATCTATTGAATTGACATGTATTTTATCTGTATACTTGGGTACAAATTGCTTTTGCAAGACATCTTTTTTTCCGCCAATTTTTTTTATGGCCTCTAGCTGTACCTCTGCAGCCTCAACCCCTCTTTGAATAATGGCTTTTCCATCATCAAAGGAAACAACCGTATAGCCTGAGATATCGGGTTTGATGTAAATATCTGTTTCCCCAATTTTATTTTTCATTTGGTTAATGGTCGAATAATTGGAAATTTGCAGCAATACATCTGCCGCTCCATTGATGTCATCAATCCCTTTTAATCCATCCTGTACATCTACTCCTATCACAATATCAGCACCTAAAGCTTTTAATTCTTCAATGGGATAATTATTGACTATTCCACCGTCAATCAAGTGGTTGTCGTCAATTAACACTGGAGCAAACAAGGAGGGAAAAGCCCCACTAGCTAAGATTGCCTGAGGCAGATAACCCGAATCAATAAGCACAGGTTTTCCGGTTTCAATATTGGTTGCAATACAGAGAAAGGGAATATTTAGATCATTAAAATCGCGAACATGTCGAACATGTGCCAATAATCTATTCATCAAGTTGTAATTGTACATACCTCGAGAAAAAGCCTTTGGCAATCCTATCTTGAATTTATCAAAAGGCAAGGATAACGCGTAAATTTCATCATTTTTTTTCTCGTAAAACGATTTCGAAATACGCGGAATATAATCTCTTATTAGCGCAGTCGCGTCAATACTACTAAAGATTGAATCCAACTCGGTAGCGGTATAACCCGAAGCATAGAGCCCTCCTACGATGGCCCCCATACTGGTTCCGGTAATATAATCGACCTGCACACCTTGCTCTTCTAGAACTTTTAGCACACCAATATGCGCGAGTCCTTTTGCACCACCACCACTCAACACGACTCCTACTTTTGGTCGTTCTTCTTGGGCAAAACCAGTACCTGCCGCTAATACTAGTGCTAATAACGCTATAATTCTGCGCATAGTTATCCTTTTTATTCTACTAATTTACTTCAAATGTTCCAATAAAACTTTAGTTTTTGCTTTTCCAATTACACTTTCTATCTCTTCTACTGCTGCTTCTTTGATTCGCTTCACGGATTTAAAGTGATTCATCAATTTTGTTTTTGTTTTCTCGCCAATACCAGGAACATCATCTAATTTACTGGTGATTGCATTTTTACTGCGTTGATTGCGGTGAAAAGTTAAACCAAAACGGTGAGCCTCATCCCTTAAGTGGATAATAACTTTCATTGTTTCGGACCGTTTATCCAAATAAAGCGGATAGCTATCTCCTGGATAAAAAATTTCTTCCAAACGTTCAGCCAAACTGATGATTGGAATTTTTCCTCTTAGTCCCAAATTTTCTAAACTCTTTAGCGCTACACCTAACTGTCCCTTTCCCCCGTCAATCACAATAAGATCTGGAAGTGCCTCATTTTCGTCTAATAAACGCTTATATCGGCGAAAAACGATTTCCTCCATAGAGGCAAAGTCATTCGGTCCTTCAACCGTTTTGACATTAAAATGGCGGTAATCTTTCTTACTTGGTTTTCCATCTTTAAAAACCACACAAGCCGCTACTGGATTTGTTCCTTGGATATTAGAGTTGTCAAAACATTCAATATGGCGTGGCTCTTTGGGCAAGCGAAGATCCTTCATCATTTGTTGCATGATGCGTTTCACATGACGGTCTGGATCGACAATTTTTATTTGCTTCAACTGATCCATTCGATAAAACTTAGCATTGCGTTCGGATAAATCCAACAAGGCCTTTTTGTCTCCCATCTTAGGAACGGTAATTTTGATCTGTTCCCCTAAATCAATCGCAAAAGGGACCAAAACCTCTTTCGTCAATAGTTCAAATCTGTTGCGAATTTCAACAACAGCCAATTCCAAAAGCTCTTGATCGGTTTCTTCTAATTTCTTTTTTAATTCTAAATTATGCGAACGAATAATAGCCCCATAGGAAACTTGCAAAAAGTTAACATAGGCGTTGGTCTCATCCGAAATAATGGAAAATACATCTACGTTGCCAATTTTTGGATTGACAATGGTAGATTTAGCTTGATAATTTTCAAGTAATTCTATTTTTTCTTTGATCTGTTGTGCTTCTTCAAAACGCATTTCAGTAGCCAACTCCAGCATATACGTTTTGAATCCCTTTAAACTTTCTTTGAAATTTCCTTTTAGAATATCGCGAATTTCTGTGATTTTCTTATCGTATTGCCCTGTTGATTCATGAGCTTCACAAGGACCGCCACAATTGCCAATATGATATTCTAGACAGACTTTAAATTTCTCACTTCGTATATTTTGAAGTGATAAATCATAACTACAACTGCGAATTGCATAGAGCTCTTTGATTAGCTCCATCAAGGTATTAACCGTTTTAATACTGGTATAAGGGCCATAGTATTCAGAGCCATCCTTGACCATACGACGTGTAGCAAAAACGCGGGGGAACGGTTCTTTTTTAATGCAAATCCACGGATACGATTTATCATCTTTCAACAATACATTATAACGCGGTTGTAATTGTTTAATCAAATTATTTTCCAACAATAGCGCATCGGTTTCAGTTGGTACGACAATATGTTTAATCCGTACAATCTTTTTTACCAATACATTGGTTTTCGCATTGTCGTGTATTTTATTAAAATAAGAGCTGACCCTTTTTTTTAGGTTCTTAGCTTTACCTACGTATAATATCTTCCCATCCTTATCAAAATACTGATACACACCAGGTTGATCTGGTAACGTTTGTATTTGTAAAGCTAACTCTTCTTTTACCTGCATCTATTCCCAAATTAAACAACAAAAATAAAGTTTAAAATTAGGACAACAAAAGATGCTTTCCTAAAAGGAGAATGAATCTCGAAAAAATACTTCATTTACTGCCGAGACATAGCGGTGTGACTACACAAAAAAGGGTGTTCAAATTGAACACCCTTTTTCCCATTTAAATTAATCAATTATAATGGATATAACTCCTTTAATTTTTAACTGTCTAAAAAGATAAAGCTAACTATTTTGCCTTATTTGTCAAAATCCTGATTATCGCATTAAACTTAAGGTTTGGCCTTAAATAATTTAACACTGATCCCCAAAACCAGAATCATACAAACAATAGCAACCCAAAACCAGGCTGGTGGAAACACCCAAAAGTTCATCCCTGCCCATAGTAGCAATAACACTGCAAATATTTTAAACCGATAGGTAATTATAAGTTCCATTACTATTTTTACTTTCTAAGGATATTAGTATTTACGTTTCTGTCCTGTACCCTCTTCTTTGTATTTTTTACTTTTTTTGTTTCTGAACAGTATTCCGGACTACTAGCTCAATAGAAACAACACTATTTAATCTTATTTACTTTTTCAAATTCACTTACTATTACCCCCATAACGATTGCTTTTCCAATACTGCTTTGGTATCCATATGCCACCGCCAAAGGTTTATTTTTGTTCCAATCATCATCGGGATCGTGTTTATCTAGTAATCCATTCAACAAGTGAATTTCACTTTTAGACAAATTCTTATTTTGATCCGGTTGAACACTCCAAGTCTTCTTTTCTACGATCAACTCTTTTAAATATTGTTTTGCCGTAGTGGAATAATTCATTTTATCAATCACATCTTCCTCTTCTGTCTGCATCACATAGCTAACTTCTCCCTCAACTGGTGAGTCGTAGTTTACACTATACAACGTTTTAAAACTACTATTCGACAATGCTATACTTTCTACTTCATCTATCAATCCATTTACATCCTTATAGCTAGCGACATCTACACATGTGAGTTGAATCTCCTCCATCACATCCATCCAATCAGTCGGTACAACTTCGTTAACGCTATACTCCTTACCAACAACATTGTTTGTAGTTTCTTCTTCTGAACTACATGAGGCAAACATCATTCCTAATACTGCACAGATATAAATCTTTTTCATAGTTTTGCGGTTTTAATACATGTTTTTTAATTCACATTGACTTGTGATTCTGAAAGCAAACTTAGCGCGTTGAAAAAAAAAGAGCAAGTTTTCGATCCATATAGAAGAGATAGATTGTAAACAACGTCAAACCTTTTGCAAACATTGCTGATTTTTAGCTTATTACAAGTATAAAAAACAACAAAAGGAAAAATTGTCATCAAAAGGAAAAATTGTAAAAATAATGATAATCAATGCTTTATAAATTACACAAAAAGCATTAACTTTAAGAAAACACCTTCAAAAACTCACACCATGTTTTTAAACAAACGCTGGACATTTATCTTTTTACTACTTGGTTATTTTTTTTCTGGGTCTTTATATGCGCAACGCAATACAGATTACAAGAATTGGACACTACAGGAATTAGCATTCAGCATCAACAATGATTTGCTCAGTGATACTGATCGAGAAATTTGTGTTGAATTTTACCTTCAAAAAGCCAAAGAGACAAATAGTACTGAAGATGTTATTCGGGCATATCGAAAAAAAACATCCTTAGCTAAAGATTATACTGTAATGACCCTATATGCAGATAGTTTACTCCAATATGCCACAGCGTTAAAGGATACTCAGATAATAGGCTCGGCCTTTAGTACTAAAAGTCATATTGAGTATATCAATAAAAATTATAAAAAAGCATTAGAATATAGTTTAAATGCGGAAGACTATCTCAAAAAAGCTCAAGATGATTATACCTTAAATAAGGTTAAAGGCTCTATTTCTGCTATTTACTATCACTTAGAAGAATATGACAAGTCGGAGCAAGTCACGAGGGAAGCCTTAACCTACTATCAAAGTCAACTTCACGATTCAACAAATGCCTATAATAATTTACGCGGATACATTACAAACATCTTTGCTTTATGTAAAACTAACTTTCGTCAACAAAAAAATGATTCCTTAAAAAAATGGATGCAAGAAGGTTATAAAGCCATCCATCAGTTGCTTCCAAGAGATAAGAAACTGGAAACGGCCTATTTTGATTTAATCAATGGCATGTATCATAATCGAATGAAGGATTATCGCGCTTCAGACTCTCTTATTCAGAGAGCCTTACACCCGATCAAAGCGAATGATGACTATGGCAATGAAAATCTCGCTTACCTCTACTTAGGAAAGAATGCCTGGGAAACCAATCATCGGGACAAAGCGTTGCCTTACTTTGAAAAAATTGAGGGGCTTTATCTAGACACAAAATTTGTCAACACAGAATTGAGCGAGGCCTTTCACTATCTCATTACCTATTATCAAGACAAGCACAACATAGAAAAAGAGCTGTACTACACGAAGCTGCTCATGGAGCTATCATCTGAACTTCACAAAAACAACAGCAAATTAAGCTCCTATATGCACACGCATTTAGACACAAAAAAGTTGGAGGCTTCTCAACAAAAATTAGAATACGAATTATCCAAAAGTAAGTCCCAAGTCAAGGGATTATACGGCATTGTCACAGTCTTACTCTTTGTTGTTTTTCTAGGGCTACTCTACTATCAGACAAAACAGAAAAAATTAAAAATACAGTACACCCATTTGATCGCTGAATCATCAGAAAAACAGAAACAATTACAACAAATTACACCTACCACTAAAGAGGAACAACCCTTCTTAGTCGGCGTACCAGAAGCTGGTCAACTACTAAATACCAGTCAAATACTCTTCAAAAAACTAGAAGATTTTGAACATCGAAAAGGTTTTTTACAAAAGATCACACAAGATGAATTGGCGCGTCAATTTGGTACAAATCGCAATACTTTGTCTAAATTTTTTAATGAAGAGAAGAATATCAATTTTTCGGATTACCTCAAGCGCCTTCGCGTTCAATATGCAGTACGTGAATTGACCTATAATCCCAAACTTCACTTGCTAAACTTAACAGGACTAGCAGATGAATTTGGTTTTGGCAGCTCCAAGAGTTTTTCCAATTCATTCAAAGAAATAACGAAGATTTCTGTCACCGATTTTATAAAGATGAGGCAACAAGATCAGGATTTTAAAGAGATGGATCAGCAACCATCCCACTAAAACAGAACAATATCTAAAGAGAAAAGCCCCTAGAAAACAATTCTAAGGGCTTTTTATCGTATTTAAAATTTGTATATTTTCGTTGGTGTAACACAGTAATCTAAGGCGATATCAAGTGGTGAGACGTCTTCTATCAAAGGTTCTGCCTCAAAAAAACTGAGCCCTACTTTAATAACATCGGGTTGACATTGTTGTAAAAATCGATCATAAAAGCCTTTGCCATATCCTACTCTATTGCCTTTTTCATCAAATGCTAGCAAGGGAACAAATACAACATCTAGCTGAGATTCTCGGATTTGAATGCCCTCTTGTGGCTCAGGAATGCCGTAACTATTCACACGCAATACCGTATTATCCGTCAGTAAGAAATGCAACATATCGCCTGTTTTGAAATCGGATTTAGACAACACGATATTTTTATCTTTTCCGGCTAATACCTGCATCAGGTAGTCTGTATTAATCTCTTTTTTCTTGACAATAGATAAAAACAAATGGTAGTTAGACTTGTCCCAAATAGGCAAGCGCAAGCACTGATTGGCGATTGCCAAACTCTTGTCATCCGCTTGTTCTGCCGTGATGGCTTCACGAGCTTGACTATACTTTTGACGTAATAGCGTTTTATTCATTGGTAATTTTTTTTGACAAATGAAAAATAGCATCGCCTTGATAAACAATTGGCGAATCATTCACATTAATAACATATCCACTATTGGGTGCTTTAATCATTACATTTTCTCTTCCATACGGATCGGAAATATAAGCTAATGCTTCGCCTTTTCGGATAAAGGTCCCAACAGCGACTTGATCGTGCATCAATCCCGATTGCTTGGCTCTCACCCAGACTGATTGGCTGACGACAACCATTTTATCGTTTCGATTTTCAACTTCCACCTTCTCGGGTAACATATCAAAATGACGGAGAAAACGCTTTGTTCCTTCTACGCCCATTTTGGATACTTCTGCGTTAATATCCAGCGATTTTCCACCTTCAAACAGGAGCATTTTCACCCCTCTTTTGGCGCAAGCGCTTCGAAAAGACCCCGTAATTTGATTGGAATACAACAAAAAGGGCGGATGAAATATAGCCGCTAAAGGCTCGAGAGTTTCCTTGTCATCTGTTGCAATACGCAACTGAGGAGCATTAAATCGACTTTGTCCTCCTGCGTGGAAGTCAATGACAAAATCGACATGTGGAATAATATGGGTTAGGATATGATAAGCAAAACGCCCTGCTAAAGAGCCTGTTTTACTACCAGGAAATACGCGATTCAAATCTCTCCCATCGGGAAACTCGCGCGTTTTATTAATAAATCCAAAGATATTAATGACTGGGATACAGATAATCGTCCCTCTTTTAGGGCGATTTAAACCCTGATGTACAATTTGACGCACAATATCCACCCCATTAAGCTCATCGCCATGTAAACCTGCCGAAAAAAGTATGGTAGGTCCCTCCTCTAAGGCACGCGAAATAATTACTGGGATTTTCAGTTTAGTTGCCGTGTGTAATCTCGCAATCTCCAAGTGTAGTGTCTTGCTCTCACCAGGCAAAATAACTTCCTCTAATATTTTCATAGCTCGCATTTTTTCGAGAAGTGAAGATAGTGAAATTTGTGAGTTGCTTTTTTGTGGGTTGCTTTTTTGTTCATTATCTCTGTATAAACACCTTTTTTTTTGCATAAAAAGAGAAAGCGTAAATTGACACGAAGCTAACAGAACAACAACTAGTGAAAAACTATAAGTTAATTTTTAAAAATTCGCTTATTCCAAACAATTAAGATACCTACGCCCACCGAAATAGCCGTATCTGCAAAATTGAAGATTGCATTGAAAAACGTGAAGTACTTCCCTCCCCAAATAGGTAACCATTCAGGCAAGGTTCCTTTCCAAATCGGAAAATAAAGCATGTCTACTACTTTACCGTGAAAAAGAGTTCCGTAGGGTTTATCTGTAAACAACGTTGCCAATTGATGTGTGCTATCGTCAAAAATAACACCATAGAAAATAGAATCGATAATATTACCTACTGCACCAGCTAAAATCAAAGATATCGCAATAATAAGGTAATTGGAAAGCTTTTTCTTCACCGAATCTTGTAACCACCATCCTATACCGAATACAGCAATGATTCGAAACAAAGTCAACGCTAACTTTCCATAGTCACCAGGAAGTGCAACTCCCCAAGCCATTCCTTCATTTTCTATAAAGTGAATTCTAAACCAATCAAAAACAAAAATTTCTTCATCTAATAAAAAATTCGTTTTGATGTAAATTTTTGACCATTGGTCGATAATTAAAATTATAGCAGCTAATAAATAGGCTTTCTTTAGTGACATTCTCTTCTATTTTAGAAGCAAATGTAAACGATTTTAGGTGATAAAAAAAGCGCTCCTTTACGAAAAAGAGCGCTTCCATTTGATTTAACGTTGCATATTTTTTGCTTCTATGCTCATTGTAGCGTGCGGAACTAATTTTAATCGTTCTTTATCGATTAATTTACCCGTCACTTTACACAAGCCATAGGTTTTGTTTTCAATGCGGATTAAAGCATTTTTCAAATCTCGAATGAACTTTTCTTGACGAATAGCCAATTGAGAATTTGCTTCTTTGGACATTGTTTCACTGCCTTCCTCAAATGCTTTAAACGTAGGTGATGTATCATCAGTACCATTGTTTAAATCATTCATATATGCACTTTTGATTAATTCCAAATCAGCTTGTGCTTTTTCAATTTTAGTTTGAATCAACTCTTTGAATTCTGCCAACTCTGCGTCAGAATAACGTACTAATTCGCCAGTCTCTTTCATAATTTTAATTTTATTTTAAAATTAATACTCGCGTTTTCAGCTCATCAAACTCTACATCTATTCCGTTTTCTAACGTGTCTACAAATTCTAATGTATGAGTTAATGTTTCAGATTTAATATAATCTTCATTGGCCAAAACAGCTTCTCTTATTTCTACTACATCTTGCAATGTAACTTTTACTTTGTCTGTTACTTCGAACCCCGAGTCTTTACGAATATTTTGAATGCGGTTTACTAACTCTCTGGCAATTCCCTCTTTGCGCAATTGTTCTGTAATTGTAATATCTAGCGCAACAGTAATTCCCCCTTCATTAGCCACTAACCACCCTTCAATATCTTGAGAAGTTACCTCTACGTCCGAAAGTGTTAATATAATACTTTTTTCAGTTAATTTTAAAAGTATTTCACCGTTTTTCTCAATCTCAGTGATGTTATCTTGTGTGAAATTTTGTATTTCCTTAGCAATCAAGCCCATATCTTTTCCAAAACGAGGTCCTAATGTCTTAAAATTAGGTTTTATTTGCTTCACTAAGATACCTGATGCATCATCTAACAGCTCAATTTCTTTTACGTTTACCTCCGCTTTGATCAAATCTTCAACCGCTTGAATCTCTAAGCGCTGATTTTCATCCAAAATAGGTATCATAATACGCTGTAGCGGTTGACGTACTTTAATCATCTCTTTCTTGCGAAGCGATAAAACTAAAGAAGAAATAATCTGCGCTTTGTGCATTCTGCTTTCTAAACCAGCATCTACTAATGAAGCATCATATTTCGGGAAATCAGCCAAATGTACGGATTCAAAATGCTCTGAATTCGTTGCTAATGTTAAGTCTCTGTAAAGTTTATCCATAAAGAATGGAGCAATTGGCGCACCTAATTTCGAGATAGTCATCAAACACGTATACAAGGTTTGATAAGCGGCGATTTTATCTTGTGCGTATTCTCCCTTCCAGAATCTTCTACGGCATAAACGCACATACCAATTACTCAAGTTTTCTGTTACAAACTCTGTAATTGCTCTTGCTGCACGTGTAGGCTCATATTCTGAATAAAATTCATCTACTTTCTTTACCAATGTATTTAGTTCAGACAAAATCCAACGATCAATTTCAGGTCTATCTTGAACAGGAACCTCAGCCTCTGCGTATTTAAATCCATCAATATTAGCATATAACGCAAAGAAATTATAGGTATTATATAGCGTACCAAAGAATTTTCTTCTTACCTCTGTAATTCCCTCTAAGTCGAACTTCAAGTTATCCCAAGGGTTTGCATTGGAAATCATATACCAACGCGTAGCATCAGGACCATGCTCTGTCAAGGTTTCAAAGGGATCGATGGTATTACCTAAACTCTTAGACATTTTCAAACCATTCTTGTCTAATACCAATCCATTTGACACTACGTTATTATATGCTTTTGTATCAAACACCAACGTAGCAATTGCGTGGAGGGTATAGAACCAACCACGTGTTTGGTCTACTCCTTCTGCAATAAAATCGGCAGGATAAGCGCCATTTTGATCCACTAATTCTTTATTTTCAAATGGATAGTGCCATTGTGCGTAAGGCATTGCTCCAGAATCAAACCATACGTCAATCAAATCAGATTCGCGATACATGGGTTTACCTGTTGGAGAAACCAAAACAATTGCATCCACTACATTTTTGTGCAAGTCAATTTTGTCGTAATTCTCTTCTGACATATCTCCCACTACAAAGCCTTCATATGGATTTGTTTGTTGGAAACCTGCTTGTTGTGATTTAGCGATTTCAGCCATCATTTGCTCTACTGAACCAATGATGAGTTCTTCTGTTTTATCCTCTGTTCTCCAGATTGGCAATGGAATTCCCCAATAACGAGAACGAGATAAGTTCCAGTCATTGGCATTTTTCAACCAGTTTCCGAAACGTCCTTCTCCTGTTGCTTTTGGTTTCCAGTTAATCGTTTCATTCAATTCGAACATACGATCTTTCACTTCTGTGATTTTGATAAACCACGAATCTAACGGATAGTACAACACGGGTTTATTTGTTCTCCAACAATGTGGATAACTGTGCACGTATTTTTCTACTTTGAATGCTTTATTTTCTTCTTTTAATTTAATTGCAATCTCTACGTCTACAGAGCGCTCTGGTGCAGTTCCTTCGTCATAATACTCATTCTTCACGTATTTTCCACCTAGCTCTTCGCCCATTTCTTTTACAAAACGACCTTGTAAATCCACTAACGGAACAGCATTCCCTTCAGCATCTAAGATTAACATAGCCGGAACTTCTGGTGTTGCTTCTTTAGCAACCTTCGCGTCATCTGCTCCAAAAGTAGGTGCCGTATGTACAATTCCTGTACCGTCTTCTGTTGTCACGAAATCTCCAGCAATTACTCTAAATGCATTTTCTGGGTTTTGATAAGGCAAAGTATACGGTAATAATTGTTCGTACTTAATACCAACTAAATCAGCTCCTTTAAAATCCTTAACGATCAAATATGGAATTTTTTTATCGCCTTCTTGGTACGCTTGTAACTCTTCTTCTGTTTCAACTGCTACAAATTTCCCTGCAAATTGTTTTCCAACTAAAGGTTTACCCAACACCACTTGAATTGCTTCGCCCGTATATTGATTAAATGATTTAACAACCACATAATCAATTTTAGGTCCAACAGTTAAGGCTGTATTCGATGGTAACGTCCACGGTGTTGTAGTCCACGCCAAGAAATGAATTGTTCCTAAACCTTGTAAAAAGGCAGGTAATGTTTCATCTATTGCCTTAAACTGAGCTACAATTGTAGTATCTGTTACATCTTTGTATGCACCTGGCTGGTTAATTTCATGAGAAGATAAACCTGTCCCAGCTTTTGGAGAGTACGGTTGAATGGTATATCCTTTGTACAATAAGTTTTTATCGTAAATCTGTTTCAACAACCACCATACCGATTCCATATACTTCGGCTTATAGGTTACATAAGGGTCATTCATATCCACCCAGTATCCCATTTGTTCTGTCAACTCATTCCACAAATCTGTATAGCGCATTACTGTGCGCTTACAAGCCTGATTATATTCTTCGATGGTAATCTTTACCCCGATATCTTCTTTCGTAATTCCCAGTTCTTTCTCTGTTCCAAGCTCTACAGGTAATCCATGTGTATCCCACCCTGCTTTACGCTTTACTTGAAATCCCTTTTGTGTTTTATATCGACAAAAAATATCTTTAATCGTACGAGCCATTACGTGGTGAATACCCGGTTTTCCATTAGCTGAAGGGGGACCTTCAAAAAATACAAAAGGCTTATTATCCTCTCTCGTACTAATACTTTTCTCGAATATTGATTGTTCCTTCCAAAACTCTAGCATCTCTGATGCTACCCCTGACATGTCAAGATTCTTATATTCTGTAAATTTAGTGCTCATCGTTATTGTTATAATATTTTTTAATCAATTTCGCGAATTTACGCATTTTCATTTAATTATGTACCAAATAATTACTACTAAAAAGAGTGAAAATTAACTGTTTTTTGTTTTATGTGAGATTGGATGGTTGTTTTTTTGGTGAGAGGGTGAGAGGGTGAGAGGGTGAGATGATGTGAGGGTGTGATGGTGTGATGGTGAGAGGGTGAGAGGGTGAGAGGGTGTGATGGTGAGGTGGTGAGGTGGTGAGAGGATGTGATGGTGAGATGATGTGATGGTGAGGTGGTGAGAGGGTGAGAGGGTGAGAGGGTGTGATGGTGTGATGATGTGATGGTGAGGTGGTGAGAGGGTGAGAGGGTGTGATGGTGTGATGGTGTGATGGTGAGATAACACAAAGGGCAAATCGTAGCGTAGCGTAGATTCATCGAATACCAATAAAAAATATAAACTAAATGAGATAAACCTCACGAAAATACTTCCTTCAAGACCTCCAGGGATTTTGGTTTTTTAAACGCTGTGAAGTGCGCTTCATAGTATTTCATTAAAATGGCCAATAATGTTTTTCTATCACGGGATGAAAATATTTTCTGATCAGAATCAAATCCTAACTCTAGCAAACGCTTCAAGAGAAACGTTTCCTCACCATCTAAACAGCTGGACGAATGCACATTGGTAAAACATCCCTCAAGTAAATCAAAATAATGACATGCGATAGCAGAAGAATCTGGATAAAACCCGATATACTTGGTTAGTTCCACTAAAAGCAACAAATGAAAATTTGCTGTTTCCTCATGGGTATCTAACCACAATAAAGCAGCCTCTATAAAGTCGTAAAACTGTTCATCGCGCTCTTGCTCACTGACAATCATACTCAACATTTCACTTACAAAAATAGCGATACTATTTTTAGAGAAATCATAATATAAACTTTGGTATACTTGATCTACCTTGACTTCTTTAAAATATTCCATTCCCCCTTTATTTTTAAAGGTAAAGTTGATATCCAATAACATCAACGGTTGAAAATAGGCTATTTTAGCTGCGTTTTTCCCTTTTGAAAAAGCATTGCGAACAAAGAAAGATTGCACCCCTACTTCTTTAGTTAAGCATCTTACAATAAGACTTTTATCTTGATATTTTACAGCCTGTAAGACAATGGCTTTTGTCTGTATAACCATTAACGAATAATCATCAGTTTTTTAACCTTAGTATTGGTGTTATCAGCCGAAGATACCATAATCAAATACACCCCTGAAGCAACTTTTTTACCATTAAATGCGTGCGTATCCCAAACGACTGTTCCTCCATTTGACGTCGTTTCAAAGACGAGATTTCCTTCAATATCCGCAATTTTCACCACCGATCGATCCATCAAACCTACGATGCGAACTTCTCCTAAAAATTCTGGACGAACGGGATTAGGGTAGGCATAAAAAGAACTATTGGTCTCTTGCCCTTCAGAGGTATTGCCCATAAAAGAAACCACCCCTAAATCAGTAGCAAAGAACACTTCCCCTGACAAAGGATCTGTGGCAATATCATTGATTGTATTACTAGGTAAGGGCGAATTTTCTTTGGTAAAATGAAACAGAATTTTCTTGGCGTTTGAGGAAACTAAAAACACGCCCGCATCGGCAATTGCAACCCATTTTTGATTGGCTCCATCTACCTCAATTTTAGTAATATACTGTTGATAGAATAGCTCTTCTGCAATTCCGTTTTCTTCAATTACAATATTAGTGGGTTTCAAACTAGTCGTCTGTAAGAATTGATTGACATTTTGAATCACACGCAATCCTTTATCCGTTCCAATCCACAATTGGTTGTTTTTATCTAAAGCTAAGGCGCTAACATTATCCGAAGGAAGGTTTCCTAAATCCACGTTTAAGCTAGCCAAGCGGTTATTTTTTGTTTCATTAAATGCAGTTAATCCATCTTGTAGCGAAGGAATCCACTTCGTTTCGTTTTTATCGATTACTAAACGTCCATAATTCCCGCGTTTATAATCAAACATGCCATAGGTCGAATAGTAAGACTGCCATTTTTGATTGGCATCCATCGTTTTTAAGGCACTGGACACGAAATTATTTGTCACCCATAATTTTCCTTGTTTGTCAAACACAACGCCATTCACGCGGACCGTTGCATAGCCAGAAGGAAAGGTAGGGTCACTGGGGTCAATTTCCATATTTTCCAATCCTGTTGTACCTGTATTCTCGTGATTAAACAAAACCACATCACTCTCTTGGATGTTAGTGTTCTTCCACTTAATCTGCAAGAGTCCCGAATGATACGATCCTACATAAAGTTCTTTGTTGTTTTTGGGATTCAGCGTTGCGTACGTCAGTGCACGTGCCTCCTTCAAGGCTCCAAAAGGAAGGAATTGCCATCCGTTTTTCTTGCTGAAATAACTCAATCCTTTAGCCGCTAAAGTTGGCACATAAGGGTTATATGTGTTTTTGTCATACCCCCCACTGATAAACCACGTTCCTTCGCGTGTGGCTAAGAGCGAAAACACGCGATTAGATTCTGGTCCTTCTGGTGAAAGAGATTCCTTAGTCCCTGTTTGAGTTTGTTGAAAAAGCCCTGCCGAACTACTAGCAAAATAGTATACCCCTTTGACCTCTACTGCATCAGTCAAATTTCCGTGTTGAATCGTTGTTGTCAATTGATTTCCTGCTTGAAGTGTCAAAGCTTGGCTAGCAGTAATAATCATTAATTGTCCTAATTCATTTACATTAAATTGAACAATCGGCTGATTTACATCAACAACAGCAACTACTTGATTGGGTTGAACCAATTGATAAACCGTTGCTTCCTCTTTTGCACTCAAGAAAACCGTATCTCCTATCGCATAACCATGCTCCCATTTGGTTTGACTTTCCCAATTCTTCCACTGTCTAAAGTCCACTTTATTCGGATTCTCCAATGTAATTTGCTTAATCCCTTCTGCTGTAATGGCCAATAGATCGCGATTGGTCGCAACTAAATCCTTTACTACGCTATTCTTGCCATTTTCACCGATATAGTAACTATCACCAAACGTATTATCATTTAAATTAAATGCGCTAATTCCGTAATTAGTTGCTATATACACCTGTCCTTTTACTTCTAAAAAAGCATTAATTCTACGCTCAAAAACCTGTAAAGAAGGCTTATTTTTAATATCAGATATCGTGCGTATACGATCATTTCTCAGATCAAAAACCAATAAACTTCCATCCTCATTTCCTATTAATAATTTTTGATGAACCTCACTAAAATGAAGTGCTGTAATTGTACTGGTTTTTAATCCACTGATTGAATTGTAAACTTCTATTGTATGCTGATTTACAGAAAAACGCAACAAAGCCGAAGGAGTTGCCCCAAAAACAACATCGCGTCCTTTGGCAAGCGCCACTACTTCGGTATAAGAGAAATAACTATTCCACTTGTGATTATCCTGAGCGCTCAAACTCGTAACCAATAAAAGCAACAAATAAACGAAAGGCTTTGTTTTCATACAGACGATTTACAATCAAGCAAATATACTATTATCAAAAGAAATATTCGCGCCTTCTTTTATTTTTGGTTTATCCTTACGCTAAACGCAACGCTTTGATTTTAAAACAACTCGATCAATTTTCGACAACAAGTCTTAAAAAAACAAGTACTAAAAGTTTGAGCTAAGCAAAAATGCACTACCTTCCATCATAGAAAAACTTAACATAAAATCATTTCATTTAACAAGGAAGTTACAATTATGTCATTAATTAATAAAATACGTTTATGAAACACACGCTTTCTCTATATTTACTAGGACTTAGCCTCCTGTGTAGCAGTTGTATCAAAGAGGAAGAATTAGATACAAATGCCGACATATTAGAAGCTTATATTTCAAGCGAATACCTGAAAATGGATCCCATTATCACCAATACATCTGTTGAGTTTAGGGTTAAATCAAATATAGACTTAGAGCATCAGTCGCCATTTTTTATTATTTCACCCAATGCGACGATGGATCCTCCCAATGGAGTAACGAGAAATTTCTCAACAGCACAAGAAGTCACCATCACAGCCCAAGATAAACGCTGGCAAAAGAAATACTTGGTTAGTTTTACTAGTGATGAATTGAGTACGTATTACGATTTCAACAATGCAGAATTAACCGATCGAGATCGTTACTATCGCTTTTATGAAATTAGCTCCAACGGAGAAAAAATATACGATTGGGACAGCGGCAACCAGGGCTATGCAACCATTGCTGGTACTACTCCTGCAGAGGCTTATCCCACCACAATAGCACCAGGCCGCAAAGGAGGCTTAGCCGTTAAAATGCAAACCGTATATACCTCCAATTTTGCAGCGGCAACGGGAAATCCTATCGCTGCAGGGAACTTGTTTTTGGGTCAATTCAAACTCAATCCATTTAATACGCTAAAATCCACTCGTTTTGGACTTCCGTATGCTGGAGTTTTACCTCAAACGTTAAGAGGTGTCTATAAATACACGGCTGGAAAAGTTGTAACAGATGAAGATTTTAATGAAGTACCAGGTGCCAAAGATTCTTTTGATGTCTATGCTATTATCTTTGAATTACAGAAAAAAGACAATTATTTAACCGGAGATCACAATTTTTCCGACCCTCGCAATGTTGCTATTGCCCGTATTTCAGAACAAAATCGAAAGGAAACAACTACTTGGAGTACGTTTTCGATTCCATTTGAATTAATTCCTGGCAAAACCTATGATCCAAACAAAGATTATATGATTGCCCTTGTGATGACATCGAGTATTGATGGTGCTCTGTTTAAAGGAGCTATAGGAAGTACACTTTTAGTTGACGAAATAGAGTTAGTTTATGAAAAAGAATAAAATTATACCTTTATATTTTCTGTTGGTGAGCTTGTTTATCTTACCCAACAGCACATGGGCACAAGCCGTAGATACCTCAACAGCTGAGCCGACAAATGCCTCATCTTTTACGGCGTTTTTTACACAAAATACAGCCTATCAAGCCCGTGCACAATTTAGTCTTGGCGGAAGCACACCGCTGGGAATACCAGCGCAAATTAGAGAAATCAACAGCTACAATCCTACGTTGCAATTGGGACTTGAGGTTAACGCAACCAAATGGCTATCCGATGATCAAACTTGGGGAATTCGAACGGGATTGCGCTTTGAAGGCCGCGGCATGAAAACAGATGCCCGCGTAAAAAACTACTATACGCAAATTGACGGGGAAGAAGGCAAACAGACCAAAGGTTATTTTACAGGTAATGTAAAAACAAAAATGAAAAACTCCTACATCACTTTCCCCGTGCTCGCTATTTATAGTGTCAACGAGAAATGGAACGTTTACGGCGGTTTCTACTTATCAGGCCTCATTGATGGAGATTTTACAGGTTATGTATACGAAGGGGTATTACGTGAAGGTAATCCCATAGGAACACCCGTTGAGTTTGAAGGAGATGCCAAAGGAGAATACGATTTTTCCTCCGATTTAAATCGCTTTCAATGGGGAGCCGAAGTGGGCTTTGAATATAAAGTTAACAGTCAATTGCGCTTATTCTCCGACTTAAATTGGGGACTCAATGGTCTATTTAAAAAAGACTTTGAAGCCATTACCTTTAACATGTACAGCATTTATTTAAATTTTGGATTTGGTTATCAATTTTAAAAACACCGTACGCTCTCATTTTTTACCTACAGACTATAGTTCATCGACTATAGTCTTTTTTTTGTTCCTAGCCTCAACTGCCTTTTAGTAATAAAAAGGCGTATTATCTTAATACTAGTAAAATAATTCAAGGTTTTTATTCATTTTAAGTACTAAAAATCCCAATACAACGATGCAAAAAGCAGAAAACGCGTATTCTCAACATTATAGCGTAATTTTGCAGAAACAAGGTTTTGTAATTGTTATGATTACATGATTAAAACATGAATAAACACTAATTTCAATGATGAGAAATACATACTTTTTTCTTTTAACCCTTTTGATGGGGTTATTTTTTTCATCTTGTATCAAAGATGAAGCATTAAATGCTGAAGCTGATATTGAAACGGCAAGCATCAGTTCCGAATTTTTATTATCGGCACCTACGATCTCCAATGACAAGATAACGTTCAGAGTATCAAAATCGTTAGATTTAACCCAAGTTGCTCCTGAATTCACCTTAACGAAAGGAGCTACTATTGTTCCAGCCCAGGGAACTGTTCGTGATTTCAGTCAAGGTCCGTTAACGTATCGCGTTACTTCTGAAAGTCAAAATTGGAGTAAGATGTACACCGTAGAATTTATCAATGCAGAAATTTCTACTATTTACCACTTCGAAACCTTCAGAGAAAAAGTTGGTGGTTTCTATGAAGCAGACTATTACCACACCATTTATGAAATGGGGGTAGATAAAGACGGAAATGAAGTAAAACTATTTGATTGGGCGAGTGGAAATCCTGGCTATGTTTTGACTGACGGAAATCCGGACAATCCCAAAAAACCGAGTGATTTTCCTACGTCAGTAACGCAAGATGGCTTTATTGGTCACGGTATCAAACTAACGACTTTATCCACAGAACCACTAGGTCCTATAATGGGTAGTCCTTTAGCCGCAGGAAATTTATTTTTGGGTGATTTTGACTTAACTACTGCTGTTTCAAAACCCTTAAAGGGAACTAAATTCGGTTACAATTTCAACTATGAACCTACTGTTTTTAGAGGATTCTTCAAGTACACCAAGGGGAAAGAATTCCAAGTAAACAACAAAGAAAAAAATAAATTAAAAGAGGACCGTTGGGATGCCTATGCCATTCTTTTTGAAGCTGACACCAATGACTTCTTATACGGTGATCACGATTTCGTCGATGAGAAAATCGTTTCAATAGCGCGTGTGCCAGAGACATTGAAAAAGGAAACGAATACTTGGACTCTATTTGAAATACCCTTTACTTATGTTGAGGGCAAACAATATGACAGCAAAAAGAAATACAAACTAGCTATTGTTTTCTCCTCTAGTGAAGAAGGTAGTTTGTTCAATGGAGCTATTGGAAGCACCCTATATATTGATGAAGTTGAAATTTTAAATAACTAATTTAACTAGATGAAAATGAGTATAAAATATAGCTATGCCCTATTGGTATTTTCTTTAGGCCTATCTACTTTTGCACAACAAAAAGAACCAAAAAACCAACATTTTTTCAATCACAATACCACCTATCAAGTTCGCTCTCAATTTAGTATTGGAGGGGGGGCTCCCTTAGGTTTACCTCGTGAAATTCGCAAAGTAAAAAGCTACAATCCAACTTTACAGTTGGGAATGGAAGCCAATATAACCAAGTGGTTATCAGATGAACACAAATGGGGAGTTCGTTTGGGAGTTCGGGTAGAAGGAAAAGGGATGAAAACCGATGCCAGAGTAAAGGATTACGTAACCGAAATTAACTACAATGGTGCTTATGTTAAGGGGCACTTTACAGGAGATGTGAAAACCGAAATACGCAATACGTATTTAACTGTTCCTATTCTTGCTACCTACAACATCAACGACCAATGGAATGTATATGGAGGATTGTATTTTGCTACTGCCATCGACCGCTCTTTTGATGGGTATGTATACGAGGGTTACTTGAGACAAACCGATCCTACTGGACAAAAATTAATATTTGAAGACGGGAAAAAAGCAGATTACGACTTCTCCAATCAAGTGAATAAGTTTCAATGGGGAACACAAATTGGAGCAGCGTGGAAACTCAATCAAAACTTTTTCTTATTTGCGGATGCAACCTATGGTTTCAACAGCCTTTTAGATCGAGATTTTGAAGCCATTTCCTTTACCATGCACAACATATACCTCAACTTAGGTTTTGGTTATCAGTTCTAAAAAACAAAAAACTCGATCAATTAGATCGAGTTTTTTATTCTATTATATTTAGATTACTTCAATACATGTTTAGCAACTTCTTTCGTTCCATCTATTTCCTTTTCATCAACAGACAATCCTAAGATCTCAGCAATCATTGGATAGATGTGTACATTCTCAAAAGATTCTATTGTATTTTTCACTTTGATATTCGGACCAACAGCCATAAATAGTGCATGCATTTCTTTCACTTTTGCGGGGTCAAAACCATGACTACCTGCCAAAGGTCTATTCGTAAAGTAATACGGAGCATTTGCAGTAAGAACGATATCTCCTACTCGATTATAACGATCATCTTTCGATCCGAAATGATATTCTTGAGGTAAATCATCTTTCAAATGCACCTCCATCAATTGAGGATCGATGGATTTTTTGATTTTATCATACCATGATTTTATCTTTTTCGAATCTTTGATAAATAAACTTACGTACGTTCCATTAGAAGCCACTGCCATTTCCTTTTCATCAACTTCAAAAGGCAATTTTAATAGGGTTTTCTGATCCAATTTCAACATACCATGATCGGATACGATAATCAAATTAATGGGTAAACCAGAATCTTGAACCAACGTATACAATTTTTCCATCGCCTCATCCACATACTGTACTGCTTTCGTTGTTTCTTCAGCATCTGGGCCAAACTGGTGACCTGCATGATCCACATCTGGCATGTAGAACGTAATAAAATGTGGTCGTTTTTCCGCTGGTAATTTCAACCACTCTTTCACTTGCACTAAACGACTATCGATATCCGATTTTTCTGAATATTTATAATAATAAGTGGGCAATACTTTTTGAATCGGCGCCTCAGATCCTGGCCAATAGTAACAAGCACTCAACATCCCTTGTTGCTCAGCTAACACCCATAATGGTGTACCACCATACCATTTTGCATTGGTTACGGCTTTGGCATTACCTAAAGAGTAACGATCCTCAGTGGTACGATCATACATGGTATTCCCTACTAAACCGTGATGTCCAGGATACATTCCTGTTACAATAGAATAATGATTGGGAAAGGTAACCGAAGGATACGAAGGAATCAGCGATGCTGCTTTCGTTCCTAAATCTGCAAATTTGGCTAAAAATTGTGCCTTGTGTTTTTCAATATAATCATAGCGAAAACCATCCAAGGAAACCAAAATAACATAGGGACTTTCTTCCTTTTTAGGATCATTTTTTCTTTCTTCTATCACCATTTGCTTTTCTATTTCTTGAGCTTGTAAGGAAAAACTTCCTCCTACAAGAAATAAAGTCATGATGGATAATGCTAATTTTTTCATGTTTACTGAAATTTATAATTTCAAATATCACTAGATAAATTCACTCCCACAAAGGAATTGTTTACTTTTAGCATTTAATTAAAAAATAAGCCAGATGAAAACGATAGGCATATTAGGTTGTGGTTGGTTGGGTTTACACCTCAATCAACACCTTCAAGATAAACAGTACAACGTTAAAGGATCTACAACAAGTGAGGCTAAAATACCCGAATTAGAAGCTGCAGGCATCGATCCTTATCTTGTAAACTTACAAGATTTAGACGAAGCACAGCTCCGTGCTTTCCTAACAAACTTAGATTTAGTTGTGATTACTATTCCACCCATACGAGGAGAAGAAAGCGATTTGTACGCTCGTAGTTTTGAGCGATTAGTCCCATACCTTCAACAACATGGCGTACAACAGGTCATCATGATGAGCTCTGTTTCGGTTTATGCACCTGACGAACAAGAAGTAACAGAACAAAGTATAGCCTATAGCAATGATCCGACGAGCAAGCAGATTTTAGCCGCGGAGCAAGTATTACTCCAAGCGCGTGGAATTACGAGCTGTATTTTGCGTTTAGGTGGACTATTCGGTCCTGATCGAAAACCCGTGCGCTATATCATCAATCGCGGTATCCTAGATAACCCTGATTTGCCCGTTAATATGATTCACATTCGCGACATCGTCCAATTTACAGCAGCTATAATTGCACAAGGTTTTACAGCGAATGAGGTATACAATTTGGTATCTCCTCATTACAAGAATCGCTTAGATTATTATACACAAGAGGCGGAAGAGCTTGATTTAATTTTACCTCCATTAGGAGAAAACGACAGAAAGACGCATCGCAAGATTACGGGAAATAAGATTGTACAACAAACGGGAATCCCCTACGAAAAGCTATAAAAAAAGGAGGTTTGAAACCTCCTTTTTTATTTAATCTAGTATCATTTCAGGAATATCTCCTTCAATAATTAGCTCTACTTCTGTTGCTTTGATAATATCTTCTACAGAAACACCTGGAGCTCTTTCTAACAATTTCATTCCATTAGGTGTAACCTCTAGCACAGCAAGTTCCGTCACAATCTTTTTCACACATCCTACACCTGTTAACGGCAACGAACATGCTTTTAAGATTTTCGATTCACCTGCTTTATTCACGTGCATCATCGCTACAATAATATTTTCTGCTGAAGCAACTAAATCCATTGCTCCACCCATTCCTTTTACCATTTTTCCTGGAATTTTCCAGTTGGCGATATCTCCTTTTTCAGAAACTTCCATCGCACCTAAAATAGTTAAATCCACGTGTTTTCCTCTGATCATTCCAAAACTCGTTGACGAATCAAAGAAGGATGCCCCTGGTAAGGTGGTTATCGTTTGTTTTCCTGCGTTAATTAAGTCCGCATCTTCATCTCCTTCAAAAGGGAATGGACCCATTCCTAAAACGCCATTTTCACTTTGAAAATCAACATTCATTCCTTCTGGTACATAATTAGCCACAAGTGTTGGAATTCCAATCCCTAGGTTTACAAAAAATCCATCTTGTAATTCTTTTGCAATTCGCTTTGCAATACCTACTTTATCTAACATAATTTCTCTTTAAACGGTTGGTTACTTTCTTTGACGAACAGTGCGCTGCTCAATTCTCTTTTCGTATTTTTCTCCTTGAAAAATACGTTTTACAAAAATACCAGGCACGTGAATTTCGTTGGGATCTAATGTTCCAATAGGTACTAATTCCTCTACCTCAGCAACCGTAATTTTTCCAGCACCTGCCATACATTCATTAAAGTTTCTCGCTGTTCCTTTAAAGATTAAGTTCCCTGCTTCATCGCCTTTCCATGCTTTTACAATAGCAAAATCCGCATCAAAAGCTTCTTCTAAGATATGAGGTTTTCCATTAAAAACACGTACTTCTTTTCCTTCGGCTACTTCTGTTCCATACCCTGCTGGAGTGAAGAAAGCGGGAATTCCCATCTTAGCAGCTCTACATTTTTCTGCTAAAGTTCCTTGTGGAGTTAACTCTACATTGAGTTCTCCAGATAGCATTTGACGTTCAAACTCTGCATTTTCACCAACATAAGATGAAATCATCTTGTCAATTTGGTGTTTTTGCAACAACAAACCTAGACCAAAATCATCTACACCGGCATTATTAGAAATACACGTTAAGCCTTTTGTATTCTTGCGAACAAGCTCTGCGATTGAGTTTTCAGGTATTCCACACAATCCAAAACCACCAAGCATTATCGTCATATTATCTTGAACATCAGCTAATGCTTCCTGAACATTGGCTACTTTTTTGTTTATCATAATCTTTGGTTTAATTAACTGCTCTAAAGTATAAAAAAAACGCCTTTAAAAAAAGGCGTTTTCAATATTAGAAATCAAATTCATTTGTGTCTAGTTCGGTGTCTTCTGTTTCTGCTTCTTGTACAATCTTCGTACAATCAACTCGGATAGACAATCCTTCAGGAACCTCGAAAGCTGATTTAGAAACGTGTAGTGTTTTATCAGCATAACACTTATTCATAAACAAGCCCCAAACAGGTAAAGCCATAGTTGCTCCTTGTCCATATAACATGGCTTTAAAGTGAGCTGCACGATCATCATTACCCACCCAAACACCTGTTGCAAGGTTTGGAACCATTCCGATAAACCATCCATCACTATTATTCTGTGTCGTTCCGGTTTTACCAGCAATTGGATTTGTAAATTTATACGGATGCCCCGTCACGCGTTTGTATCCTGGCCCTTGCCACGTCGTTCTCAAACGCACCCCAGAACCACTTTCAGTTACCCCTTCAAGTAATTTTACTACCGTATAGGCAACATCCTTACTCAATACATCTTTTGTTTCTGGAACAGCATTAAATAAGATTACTCCGTTTTTATCTTCAATTCGAGTAACAAACACTGGTTTTACGTAAATTCCTTGGTTGGCAAACGTACTGTAAGCCGCTACCATATCACTTACGGTAATATCAACCGCACCAAGTGCAATTGCAGGAGTTTGTGGAATATCAGAAGACACTCCTAGGTCTCTTGTCATATTCACTACAGCTTTTGGCCCTACTTTATCCATTAACTTAGCCGTAACGGTATTCACTGATCCTGCTAACGCTTGTTTTAGCGTCATGATTCCCTTATAACTTCTATTTGAGTTTTGAGGTGACCAATCTTGACTAATTCCATATCTCCCTTTCGGCATCGTAAATGGAGAGTCAATAATCGAATCACAAGGCGAATAATGCAATTGTTCAATAGCTGTTGCATAGACAAATGGCTTAAATACCGAACCGACTTGTCTTGCTCCTTGACCCACGTGATCGTATTGGAAATGTTTGTAGTTGATTCCACCAACCCAAGCCTTAATATGACCCGTTTGCGGTTCCATAGACATCAATCCCGTTTGTAAGAAATGCTTGTAATAGACAATAGAATCTCTCGGTGTCATCACTGTATCGATTTCTCCTTTCCAAGAGAAAATGCGCATTTCTGTTTTTACTTTGAAAGAATTCAAGATTTCCTCATCGGACTTCCCTTGTTCTTTCATCTGACGCCAACGTTCTGATGTTTTCATCGCGCGATTGATAATCGCTTCCGTTTCCTTATCCGTAATATTGTAGAACGGGGCATTCTTATTGCTTTTTTGCGAAATGAAGAACTCTTCTTGTAAATTACTGATGTGTTCTTGTACCGCTTCTTCTGCGTATTTTTGCATGCGAGAATCGATTGAAACATAAATTTTCAATCCATCTCTATAAATATCGTAAGTCGTTCCGTCTTTTTTCGGGTTTTCTTTCACCCAACGTCGCATATAATCGCGTAAGTACTCTCTGAAATATGTTGCAATTCCCTCTCTATGACTTTCAGGTGTAAAGTGTAAAGATAAAGGAAGCTCTTGCATGCGAAGGCTTTCTTCTTTGGTAATGAATTCGTTCTTTGCCATTTGATGCAAGACAACATTACGTCTTTTTTGCACTAATTCGGGTCTGCGTACTGGATTGTAGTAGGCAGGATTTTGAAGCATACCCACCAACATCGCTGCTTCATCAATGGTTAAATCTTTCGGTTCTTTTCCTAAATACACTTTAGCTGCCGAACGAATTCCAACCGCATTATTGACAAAATCAGCTTTATTTAAGTACATCGTCAAGATTTCCTCCTTGGTATATTGACGTTCTAATTTCACAGCGATAACCCATTCTTTTGCTTTTTGCGCAATACGCTTAGCTAGGTTTCGAGATCCTTCTCCGTGAAACAACAATTTAGCCAACTGTTGTGTAATTGTACTTGCCCCACCGCTACTTCCCACTGAAGTCACGGCGCGTAAAGTTCCTCTAGCATCAATACCCGAGTGTCCATAAAAACGCTCATCTTCCGTTGCAATTAAGGCCTGTACCAGATGAGGAGGTAAGTCCTCATACTTTACTGGAACGCGATTTTCTAAATAAAATTTTCCAATGGTCTTACCATCCGAAGAGATAATTTCGGTTGCCACATTACTTGATGGATTTTCCAACTCATCAAAGGTTGGCATTGCCCCAAAAACTCCCCAAGAAGCACATAGGAAAAATAATACAACAGCCACACCTAAGCCCAAAAAGGCCATCCAAAAAGCAGATACATACTTTTTGAAGTCTGTGACATTTTTATTCGTTTGTTTTTTGTTTTTCATACAACTTTAAAAAACTTATTCTGCTTTTTCGATTCTAAATCCAATTTCACTAACACCTTGTAAGGCAGGTACTCCTTCAACATCGCCAAGCGCTCGAACGGCTTGTTCCACTGTTACTTTATATTTTCCTGTTTCGTCAAATGTATAATTTTGCTTTAACCACAATTTACTTTCCTTTACATCTGAAAACCCATTTCCTAAGAGTGCCCCATTGGGATCTGCCATTTGAAATTGAATCGTATCAATAACGATTGCTGTACTAGGTTTGTAGATTTTAAAAATCACAAACATATTGCTGTAAGGATACTCATTATTCACTCTAACGTTCATAAACAAGTTGTGAGAAGTCAAGGTATCTTGCACATCCCAAACAAAAGTTTTGACGTCATTTTTTTCCCAGGTTCCCTTTGTAGGCTGGTACTCATCAAAAATAACTTTGTTATCGTGTTTACAGCTGATAAACAAGCATAACAAAAGACTCAAAGCTAAATAAAGACTATTTATTTTCACCGTCTTGTTTATTTGTTGGGTTTGTATTTGGGTTTGCAGGTCGAGGTTTTCTTTGTTTCGGTTTATTGGATCTCGGCTTTTGGCTCTTTCCTTTTTCCTCTCCTCCTTGTTCATTTCCACCTCTTATCTCTTTGTTTTCACCTTTTTTATCCGATCTACCTTCAGTTCTACCCTCCGGTTTTTCATTGCGATCTCCAGGTTTACGTTCGAGTCTGCCTTCTGGTTTACGCTCTGGTCTTCCCTCTGATTTCTCATTGCGATCTTCTGGTTTACGCTCTGGTCTACCTCCGGGTCTACGCTCTGGTCTTCCTTCTGGTCTTTCATTGCGATCTTCTGGTTTACGCTCTGGTCTACCTTCCGATTTGCGTTCGCCCTCTACATTCCTAGTAGGTTTGGCTCTTGGTCTGCGTTTTCGGTCCTCTCTTCCCGTTGACGAATCCTTCTCCTCTCCTCCTTTTATTTCTGCGCCTTTTACAGGTGCATTTCCATCACGATCTGTTGATTTTCCTTTTGATTTTGTATTCTTTTTTCTTCGTTTCGGTTGATCAAAACGCGTCACACTATCTTGTTCTACCGCATTTTGGAAGTGATCATTATCCGAAGGAACATCCTCACTATAACTCTCAAGTTCGTTTCCTTTTTCATTCTGTGCGTTTAACCCTAGAATTTCCTTTACTTGTTCTGTCGTTAATACGTACCAGTTAGCCGAATTATTCGCATAAGCAAACCACATTTGTGCTTTAAAAATATCTATCTTCTGGCAAAAAGCAATTCCTTTTACGGTCATTAACTTGGTATCCGAATCGGGCATATCTTTCAACGCCTCCAAATAGGTATCTAATTCAAAATTTAAACAACATTTTAATTTTCCACATTGTCCTGCTAACTTTTGAGGATTCAGTGACAATTGTTGATAACGCGCTGCTGCAGTATTTACACTTCTAAAATCCGTTAACCAAGTTGAACAACAAAGTTCTCTTCCACAAGATCCAACGCCACCTAAGCGCGCAGCCTCTTGTCGGAAACCAACCTGTTTCATTTCAATTCGAATACTAAATTCTCTTGCAAAATCTTTAATTAACTGTCTAAAATCGACACGCTCACTTGCTGTATAATAAAATGTAGCCTTTGATCCATCTCCCTGAAACTCAACATCTGAAATTTTCATTTCTAGGTTTAAGTTGATGGCAATTTCTCTTGCTCTCATTCGAACAGGCTCTTCTTTTTCGCGAACTTCCTGCCAAATATCAATATCTTTTTGGGTTGCCTTACGGTAGATTTTTAAGATTTCTCCCTCTGGATCTGCTTTCTTCTTTTTCATCTGAACCTTAACCAGTTCACCCACTAAAGAAACAATACCCACGTCATGGCCTGGAGAACTTTCCGTTGCAACGATATCTCCCATTGCCACAGTCAATCCACTAGGATAACGATAAAAATCTTTTCTTCCGTTCTTAAATCGAACCTCAACTATATCAAAGATGCTGTCTGAATTTGGGTAAACCATATTTGACAACCAATCAAAAACTGCTAATTTATTACAGCTGTCTGTTCCGCATGTTCCGTTACTCTGACACCCTCTGGGTACGCCATTACTATCTGTCTTCGTTGAACAATTTGTACAAGCCATTTATATCTTTATGTATTTATATATTAATCCTCCACAAATGGGGAGGAATTATTTTCTCACTTTTCGTTGTAAAGATACTATTTTTTTATAGGCCGATTCAAGATTTTTTTACGACAAACTATTCGCTCTTTCTTTACAAAAAAAAGAAATAAGTTACAGATCGCTATTTTATTAGCTAAAAAAAGTAGTTAATGCCAATCCTTGCTTTCCTTACATTACAATTGTTCAACTATAGATCCGTCCATGCTCCCTGTATATTGAACAATTATTTCTACTTTTGGCATTCAAATACACAATTCAATATGGAGGAACAGATCATAGGAATCATGGGTGCCATTCCCCAAGAAGTAGATGGCATTATTGCTATTTTGCAGGATAAAACAGCTGTTACCCTTGGCAATCGCACCTATTACCAAGGAAGATTGGGCAAGCAACAAGTTGTAGTTGTTTATTCGCGCATTGGCAAGGTGGCCGCTTCTGCGACAGCATCTGCTTTATTATTGCGTTTTCATGTCAGTGAGATTATTTTTATTGGCGTAGCCGGAGGCATTGCCCCCCATATTGCGGTAGGAGATGTCGTGGTGGCTCGTGATTTAGTTCAATACGATATGGATGTATCTCCTTTGCGTCCCAAATACGAAATTCCCTTGCTTAATAAAACGTATTTTGAAACCAATGAATTGCGTTCTAAAGCCGTACTGCTACACATTGAAAACTTTCTTTCATCAGCGGTTCTTTCAACTAAAATTGCCGTTGAAGAATTAAATAAATTTGCCATTAAACAACCCAAAGTATATTTTGGAACTATTGCCAGTGGCGATCAATTTTTTTCTACCAATCAACAAAAAGAAGATTTACAACGCGCACTTCCACAAGTGTTATGTGTAGAAATGGAAGGAGCTGCTGTGGCGCAAATTTGCTATGAGTACAACATCCCTTGCAGTGTAATTCGCACCATATCGGATAAGGCCAATCAAGAAGCTAGCTTTAGCTTTGAATCCTTTGTACAGCAAATATCACAAGTTTACGGACAAGAAATTATAGCAAAATTATTTCAATAGAGCCAAGAGGTAGCATGAGCTGCCTCTTTTTTTTATTCATCGCTTGCGCAAAAGGTAGATGTAAACGGGAAAATGATCACTAAATCCGGGTTGACTACTACTATTTCTCAAGGGGTAGCCCTTATACTGCCCCTTCGCTTGAACCATAAACGGTTTTTGAAAAATACGCGCTTTCCAATACGTCCAGCTCTCATAGCTTGCCTGTAAAAATGCTTGAGTAAAAACAATTTGATCAAAAATATCCCATGCATCACGGTACGCTAAGGTGCCATAACCCCGTTTTGCCATCTTCTCCATCGGATTAAACAACCCTTGAGCCGCTACTTTCTCTTTTACTCCTTCCGCGCGCAGAATGCTTTTCATACTGGAGTTAAAAGGCCCGTCATTCATATCACCCATCGTGATAATCTTCGCCTGAGGATTGATCCGTTGAAGTGAGTCGATCATCTTTCGATTTAACGCCGCTGCGGCCTCTCTATTAGGTCGGCTCAATTGCTCCCCTCCAACTCTCGAAGGCCAATGGTTGACGATAAGGTGTATTTCCTCCCCGTCTAACAATCCCGATACCAACAATTGATCACGCGTAAAAATTCGCTTCTTTTCTTTTCTTGGGAATTGATTGTAAATATACAGCGGATGTGAAGAAGCGTGAAGAACGACAAAATGCTGTTGATCATAGAGTAAACCTACATCAATACCTCGTTTATCAGGAGAATCAAAATGGACAATACCATACTGAATCAACTGTAACTCAGCAGTTCGAACTAGATCCTCTAACACCCCCCTATTCTCCACTTCCGCCACGCCAATCAATGTAGCAGGCATTGTCGGATTCTCATCTCGTCCAATTTGAGCAATAACGCGAGCTAAGTTCCCAATTTTCTTTTCATACTTGTCTTTGGTCCAAGCACGAGCTCCACTAGGGGTCCAATCCTCATCGTAAATTTTCGGATTGCGTATCGTATCAAAGAGATTTTCAAAATTGTAAAAAGCCACCGTTCGGATCTCATACTCCTTTCCTTGTGCATAACTAAATTCCATCGAAAAATACGCAACAAAAATTACTATTTTCAAATACATATACTTTATTTCATTCATTTTTCTATCATTTATTCATTATTCTTAATTAAAATTAAGTAATAATTCAATAAAAAATTAACTTTATGAGAAATAAATCAATTCCAACCCAATTTTTAATTGAATTCGCTTATGAGAGAACTATTACTTCTTTT